>JANYLD010000191.1 GCA_025363835.1 Armatimonadota bacterium | reverse complement strand
CTCGATGACTTCTGCCAGCCATTCCGGTGTAGCGTCCTTCAGCATCTCCTTTCGGGTGTCAGCATCGACTTCGTCCAGCAATTCGGCCGCCTCTTCAATGCTGAGATTGTCGAGAACGAGAGCTTCTTCGGGCGACTTCATGAAGAGTATCGCGTCGGCAAGGTCGGCCGGGTGCTGTTCGTCGAGCAGCACGCGAAGCTCTTTCTTCTTGTCGGGCGACAGGCGTTCGCGAATGCGCTGGGCCAAGTCTTTGGCGTCGCGTTGCACGGACAGCAGCTTCCGGCGGTTAGCAAAGCGGTTCTTTTGAGGTCGAAGGTCGTTCATGTCTGGGCTCAGGATTCAGGATTCAGGATTCAGGATTCGGGATTCGGGATCCAACTCTGACGAAACGTGGCGCATGTTTGCATCCGATCTCCGCAATCAAGCAATCGGCAATCAAAAATGCGAGCGATCTCCCTCGCCTGATCTTTCATCTCGCATCTTGCATCTTGCATCTTGAACCCTGAATCCAAATCGGGCACTCAAGCGTGAAACAGGCCAATGCGCACCTGAACCTAATAAGCAGACGTCTATTAGTAGGTGCAAGACGCAGAGGTAAAACCAGAACGGAAAACGATCTTCCAGATCCTCGGTCCGGGCCTCATCACGGGCGCATCGGACGACGACCCTTCTGGCATCGGCACTTATTCCCAGGCGGGTGCCCAGTATGGGTACTCCATGCTCTGGACGATGCTGTTCAGCTACCCCCTTATGAGTGCCATTCAGGAGATTTCGGCACGTATTGGGCGGGTAACCGGGCGTGGTTTAAGCGCAAATCTCCGTCGGCATTATCCGAAGTGGTTTAGCGTTCCCCTCGTGATCCTGGTCCTAGCTGCCAACGTCCTCAACTTGGGCGCTGACCTCGGCGCGATGGGCGCCTCTCTTAAGCTGCTGATAGGGGGCCCGGCCCTTCTTTACGTTGTTCTCTTTGCGGCCGCCTGTTTCCTCATTCCCGCCGCTTGCAGCTATAAACGCTACGCGGGCTTTATGAAGTGGCTGACGGTCGTTTTGTTCGCCTACGTTATCACTGCCTTTGTCGTGAAGGTTCCTTGGTCAACGGCTCTTCTCAGAACAGTGAATCCGGACATTCATATGAATCCGACCTATCTTTCCCTTCTTGTTGGGGTGTTAGGGACCACGATTTCGCCCTACCTATTTTTTTGGCAGGCATCTGAAGAGGCGGAAGAGGTCAACACCTCAAAGGAAGAGAAGGCTCTCATTAGAGCCCCGGAGGAGACTACGGTTCAGCTTCGGCGGATCCGCATCGACACTTATCTCGGGATGTTCTTTTCGAACGCGGTCGCGTGGTTCATCGTGATTGCTTCGGCGGCAACGCTCTATGCAACCGGCCACCACTACATTTCGAGCGCGCAGGAAGCGGCGGAAGCCCTGCGGCCGATCGGGGGCAGTTTGGCATTTCTCCTCTTCGCGGCGGGCATCGTTGGCACCGGTCTTCTCGCAGTTCCGGTGTTGGCCGGTTCGGCCGCTTACGCGGTGGGCGAGCAGATGAAGCAGCGCGTGGGGATCGATTACAGCCCAAAGCGGGCTCCCGTTTTTTACGCGATCTTCGGGGTCGCCACGGCGATTGGAGCCGCTCTTAATTTCACCCCCATTAACCCGATCAAAGCCCTTGTTTGGAGCGCGATTATTAACGGTGTTGTGGCCGTTCCCGTGATGGTGGCGATGATGCTGATGGTCCACAACGAGAAGGTTATGGGGCCGCTGGCGCACCATGGCATGTGGCTCTACCGTTTCGGATGGCTCGCTACGGCGGTCATGGGCATCGCGGTGATCGCCATGTTTGCGACGATGTGAAATTTACCGTTCGCACCAGCTTCGTCCTCCTTGCTTTATTCTTGCCATTCACTTACCTTCTGCTTCCTCCTGGCGCACAAATTCGAAGACCGGCCATATCGAGGATGGCCCTTACACCCTCGCCACTTATGTTTCAATTCTGACGTTTCCGGCCGCAATCGCTTTAGCCATCATTGCGGTTGCGGTTGTTCGTCCACGAGCTTCTTAATCCCTTTGACTGCAAAGGCGCCGTGGCCCTGCAATCCTGGATGGGAGAAAGGGGAAGGTTTTAGCCCTCGGTATAGTAAGTTAGCCACGAGTTTTTTGGGGGACTACCAAATGGACGTTCGCGTTAGTTGTTGTGTCTTTTTGCTCGCAACCCTCGCCTTAGCGGGAGGATGTAAGAGGTCCGGCGCCGGTCCATCTACGCAAAATGTTGCAGCCGGCGGTCCGCCGATAAGCTCTGCGGACAAGGCGCTTTCCGATCAACTCGTGGGCGTGTGGAAAGGGACCGTAGCGAGTCCGAGCGGACACGCGGACAAAGATTCGTACGAGGAATACAAACCCGACGGGACTGTAACGGATTCGTTAATCTCGCCAGACATGCCGTCGGTCAAATTCACGGGAACCTACGCAGTAAAAGACGGGAAGCTCCTCCTGCGGTACACGAGAGGATTCGGTGCAGGCTCGGGAGCGACCGACTTTAGCGTCACTGCAACGACTTTAACTATCTCAGGCTTGACGTATTATCGGCAACCGGCCGGAACGATCGTGCCCGATGCCCCAGAGGCGTTTACTGGGAATAGCTCCTTCAGAGCCGTAGACCGAAGTGGCGGCGGATACGTGGCGACCCAACCCCCCGTAAATCAACCCCCTGTTCAGCCCCCGCAGAACTCGGCCCCTCCCGAAAGCACTTCAAATTCTCAGCCGGGTAGCACCTCAGAGGCTCCGCAGAACTCTCAGCCACCGAACACTTCGGGCCAACAAAACACCGACAGCGGGGCTGGACAGGACCAGTCATTGCCTGCCAATACGACGGCCGGAAACTAAGGGAGAGGGCGGACTCCCGGGGATTTGGCTTTAGAACCAGACCAAAGAGAGCCCTGAATGTCAATCATGGCCCTTCCACTTTTTGGCCCAGGGCTCGGGGTTCTCCATCACCTTCTCAACGACATCTTTGAGCGGCATTTTTTTGCCGCGATTATGAGCAGCCTCGTATGTGGCTTCTCCCACTTTTGCCGTCACCCTGGCTCGCCATTTGTTGGCCGTTTGTTCGTCGACTCCATCTGGATAGGCTTCGCCTTTCTCCCATAAACCGTCCGCGCAGCCGAGCAGCATAGCCATGGTTTCGTAGTCCTTGGCCACCCAAAACCCGCTGCACGCGGCTGCCACTATTCCCGCGAGGTTACGCACGTCCTGGAGGGCAAGGAGGGGTGTCAGCGCACTACGTGCGTATTGATAAGCGGTTTTGTAGTCTCCAAGTCGCTCTTGAATATGTCCAAGATTTCCTTTGATAACAGCTGATCCCCTCTCATCGCCTACCGATTCCCAGACCGTCCGGCATTGCTCGTAATATGTCTTGGCTTCGTCCAGCTTTCCCTCAAACAGTGCGGCATTGCCAAGGCTCACCAGGATCGGGCCAAGCTGCCGAGTTTCTTTCAGTTCACGTGCCAAGGCGAGAGAGCGTTTGCCCAGTTCATTGGCTTCCGCGTGGCGGCCGGTCCTCCAGTAGTCCGTCGCCCGCTGCAACAGGGCTCGAGCCATGGCAGATTTGTTGCCCGATTTCTCCGCGAGGTCGATAGCTGTTTGACACGATTCAGCGGCTTTCGGGCTTGATTGGAACTCGTGAATAACGGCAACCCACGCCCAAGCCGCCGCAAGCGCAAAGTCGGAGTCTGCAGGGGCGCTTTCGATTACGGCCCTGCCCATGGCAAGCCCATCCTCATAAGTCCCGCGGGTGTGCATGACTCCGAACATATCGCCGAGAATGCGGACCGCTCTTGGCCAGGTTTTTGGATCGGAGGTAGCCCACTCCGCAGCGTGTCTAATGTTCTCCAACTCTTTCGTAAGCTGTGCGACGAGGGCTGGCAGCGTTCCGGATTCGATGGTTTCGGGATACTCGCACATGTGCCCGTAGTAGCTGGAGTGTCGCGCCCTCGTGCGATGATTATCTTCCGAACGCATCAGCTCTTCCTGCCCATACGCGCGAACGAGCTGGAGCAGCGAATACCTTCCGTCGGCGTCAATCTGGACGAGCGATTTGTCCACCAGCCGCGCTAACAGCTCCGGTATCTCGTCGACCTCGATCCCTTCCATCCCGTTCGCCCGCAATTGATGTTACCGGCAACTTGCCTGGCGGTGAAACGTTTCTTTTCCCGGCTCCTTGCCAATCGCCGAAGGAGCGAATCGAATCGCTACCAGCAGCTTTGCACTCGGAATTTATTCAACTTGTCGAAAGGCACGCGGCCGGCGAAGACGTGGGTCAACGTATTGACTCTTCGGTTCGTTGGCGCTTATTCACAGTGACCCTGAAATCCTGCATATTCAATAATAACTGCGCTGTAGCCTGGCCGAATTAAGCACGGTATTTCCCGTATAAGGTCTTGCATCCCACGGATAATATGCAACCATGACAATTACTTGATTTCCGTAGTTCTCGGGAAGCATGCGGCCGGCTCGAGGCCAAGTCCCGTAGCCGCATGCGCGAGTGCAACCGGCTATCAGGGAGAGTGCCGTACGACTTTGCCATCGATGGTTAAAGTTGAGTCGTGTTCCTTAATGTAGCCGACGGCCCAGACCCCCCTGGACTTGCGCCACAAATCCATCTCCGAACCCTCGGCCCGCATGGAATGCGTTCCTTTCGAATCTTTGAGATTAGCGGTCAACAGGTAGCGCTCCTCCACCGTGGCCCGGTTCTTCGCCATCTTAATATCGCCCAGCGAGATGCGCATGTTAATCTCTTTCAAGAGACCAAACTGGCTAACGTGCTCCTTCATGAATTCCCTCTTTCCGATTTTGTGTTGGACAGGCGATTCTTCGATAATGTCCGCTGTCAGCACGCGGGACAACCCGTTCCAATCCTTGTTGTCGAAGATCGTTTCGATGCGGCGGTAGGAGACCCTGTTTTGGGAATCATCCCGCACGTCAGTATTTTTCTGAGCGCAAACAAAAAGTAACGCTAAAGCAATGCTGGTGAGCATATTTCACTATGGCCTAATTTGCCCTAATGGGAAACCAACCGCTGGTATCAAGTGGATTGAGACAGGAATCCCGCACGGCGGACTGGAATTCAGTAAGGACTTGTAATCCCTCCGCGATTGCCGCGGAAGGATGCTTGATTTTCCCAAGCCTCAGAGGTTAGCGGCTGGAAACCATTACCTTCTTGACTGACAGGTCGGCACCCTCTCCCCAAATTCGAGAGAGATGCGTGCTGAACGGGTCCAGGAACGTCTGTGGGGTTGGCTGTCCCGAAAGGGTACTGAAATAGAGGTTCGGCTGCGTTGATAGTTGGACGAGAGCCTGCTGATTGGGATAGGCACCGTCCAACAGAGTAAAGGTTCCCATACCGACGTCTCGCTGACGGCAATCGACGTTTTCTTCAGTTCCGCCATGATCCAGGATCATGAACTGACGACTTGGGAGGCGAAAGCCCAGATGACTAACGCGGAATACTTCGACGTCGTCGATAAGCCATCGCATGGTCCCGGCACTGCGGTTGTAGGCAATGGAAAGATGGTTCATCTGGCCTGGTTTGCGTACTCCGACCGGTATGGCATAGGTGAATGCGGCGTAATTGTCGGTGACAGTTCTTCCGAACGGAAGGCGCTCGTAGAGCGCATATATGCGCTTGTTGGTCATGAAGAAATCGGAAACCAGATAGGTCTCAAGATCGATTGTATTCATTGCTGGTGCCGCGAGCCGAACGTCATCGTTAGGGTCGGTAACCGCATTTCCGAAAGGATTGAATTCATTGCCGTAAGACTGCCCGCCGATCCACGTGTCGAATTTGAGTTCTTGGCCGACTACAGCGTCGAAGCCCGGGTAGCCGCTAGTTGCCCCATGGTTTGCATAAACCAGCCATTTGACGTGGTCGAATCCTCCGGGGAAATTGTAAGGATTCTCCGGACTTCCCTCTTGGCCCATCGTTAAAGTGAAGGCTGGGAGACCGGTGTTGGGATTGGACCCCGGAGCTCTTACATAGAGTCCCTTACTGGAAGTTGTCAGCACCCCATCGTTGCCTACAAAGGGACCGGCTGCAAAGTAGAACCAGTTTGAAGTGGGAGTTCCAACGGTGAAACCATGCGAGAAGTCGTCCCAAGTGAGACTATAGCCGGCTTGAGCGTGGGCATTTGAGCCCAGACAGGCCGCGGAAATCGCAGCAAATGAGAGCGCATTAAGCGCCCCTTTCTTAAGATAGGTCAATTCACATCCTCCAACGTTTGATCTGGTGGAAAAAAGGCTGAGATTGCTCCGCGACACATCAGCCGCAAAACGTGACTCAGGGAAAGGGAAACTTCCGTCCAGAACAAGCAAATGGAAGGATAAGCAATCTAGCGGTAAAAATACAAGTTTAAAGCCATAATTTGCTATTGAAAGAACACAGAATTCCTTTTGTTAAAAATCAAGCGGCGCGCCATCCGCACATTCTTTGCGAAGCGCCCTGAGCAAGGTCTTCAAAACGATGCGGCTTAATTACTTCCGTGGGCGGGGAGAGTTTCGCCCTCCCCGGAGGTACGCCGACTTTTCGGCTTTCACCTGCTCCAAATCAAACGTCCTAAGGACGTATCCTCCGAAGCAGATGGCACCAGGGGCCTTAAGCCCTACAGCTGATACGGCCCGGCACCTACGACTACTGCAGAATGAACCGGCTACATTCTTTAACGGTTCACAACGGGCGTTGTCGATGGAGTGATATACGGGCGCAGGTCCTTGCCTTCGATGTAATTAAGTCCAGCTCGATTTGAAATGGATCCGACCGGAAGGTAACTCTCAGCGAGTTTTGGATTTTTTTGAAGTTGCAGTCCCTAACTCCTTTTCTAGTGCCCGTTGTTTGGAGCTCAGAAGAACTGCTTGTTCCTGCCCCAGTCGTCGCTTGGGTACAGGCCAGGAAGCAAGCCCAGAATGCTGGGGCTTAATCGATTGTTCGGTTCCGGCTCGGTCCTAGGGCCTGCTCTTGGCCGTTTAGGTCGACCCGTGGGGCCACGAATTTACCGCTGATCGATTCGTATTGACCTCTGGCTTGCAGCTGCACACCAGGGGTTAGGGCCACCGTGTAGGGCTCCCCGATTCGCCTTACAGGCTTCATGCGGGGTGAACTTCTCGCCCTAATGGCGCTGGAAATTAATGGACCGTGTAGGGCTCGAACCTACGACCCGCTGATTAAGAGTCAGCTGCTCTACCAACTGAGCTAACGATCCGTGGCTCATAAAGATACCCGCGAGGAGGGTGTTGGATGCTCGGTTGTTGGGGTTTTTGGCTGTGGGGTGTGGGCTCTAGGCGGTTGAGCGTTGCGGCTTCTGGGGCAGGTGGGTGTCTGCTTTCGGCTGGAAGTCACAATAGTGGCAATGTCTGCCGGTCCAACTCCAAAAGCCCAGGGTCAGTTCACCATTCGGCTTGCGCGCCCCTCGGATTCACCTTCAGTCGTGCGGGTCATCAAGGCGGTGTACGACGAATATGGGTTCACTTGGGACGCGGAGGAATACCACGCGGATCTTTATGATCTGCAGGGGCATTATCTGGACCACGGGTGCCCTTTCTTTGTAGCTGAGCTGAGTTCAGATGAGCTGGTGGCCACGGCTGCGTTGGAGATATTTCCCAAATTGCCTGGCGAAGTTGGACAGTTGGTGATGCATGGGGGTCGAGTCAGGATTGGGGGCGCGGATTGCTCGATGGAACGGCTGTACGTCGACCCGCAAACAAGACGGCTGGGCATTGGCCGAGCTTTGACTCAGAAGTTGATCGACGCGGCGCGCGAGCGGGATTTGCACTCTATGGAGATATGGAGCGACAAGCGGTTCGACAAAGCGCACGCTCTCTACAAATCCTTTGGCGCGCGCGTGGTTGGAGACCGCATCTGCGATGACCCGGATCAGAGTCCGGAGTGGGGGCTGCTTTTGGAGATATTGTAAATCGTAAATCGTAAATCGTAAATCGTTCGGAGGAATTCGAGCCATTGGACTGATGGGTGGTCCGATGTCCAAGCGATTTACGATTTACGATTTACGATTTACAACGAAGCTACTTTCCTGAGCCCGATCCTGAAGCTGCGCCCTGCTGCAACGTCTTCTGCTGCTCGCGATATTCCTTCATCTTCTGCATCATCTGCTCTCGATAGGTCTTCCACTCCTCGGGAGTGAGGATGGTTTTCATCGTGTCGAGTCTGCCCTGCATTAAGGCGCGTATCTTGACGCCGTTGTTCTTCTTGTCGCCCTGAGCGGCTTTGGACTGTTCACGGAGGTCCTTGAGTTGCTGCATGGTCTTCTCGTTTAAGTCCGCAATCTGCTTCTTCTGATCGTCGTTGAGATTCATGCCGGCGAGAACGTCCTGTTCGAACTTCTGCATCATCTTAAGCTGGCCGGGGCGACGCATTTTTCCCTGCAGCTGGCCACCTTGGGGGCCGGCGTCTTGGGCTGTGGACCTGGCTGCGAACGCGAAGGCCATGGTGGCGACGGCGAGTAGGGTGATGATTTTTTTCATGAGGGTTCTTTTAAAGGGCTGAGGGCTGAGTATCGAGTGTTGAGTGTTGAGTGTTGAGTGTTGAGTGTTGAGTGTTGAGCCTTGAGCCTTGCATTAGCGCAGCCTTGTATTTTTCGTAACGGCTGCGGTCAGCTTTTGTTCAGTGACGGCGCTGCGTCCAGGTGAATTTGCGACTTGTCGATGATCTCGCGGATGGCGGCATTTTGCGATTCTAGGAATTCTTTTGGAGTTCCTAGAAACGTCATCGCGCCATCCTCGAGAAATGCGACGCGATCCGCGGTCCTTACAACAGAGGTGACGTCATGGCTCACTACGACGGTGGTCGCGCCCATGGTCTCGCGAACGCTCTTTATCAAGTCGTCGATGGTGTAAGTGGTGATCGGATCGAGGCCGGTCGTTGGCTCGTCGTACAGGAGGACCTTGGGCTGGAGGGCGATCGCGCGGGCAATGCCCACTCGCTTTCTCATGCCGCCGCTGAGCTCTGCCGGCATTAAGGTCTCAGAACCCTTGAGTCCAACGCGATCGAGAGCCTCGTTCGCGATCTCCTCGGGGTCGCCCTTGATATGTTTTCTCTTTCGCTTCAGGCCAAAGAGGACATTGTCGCGAACGCTGAGGAAGTCGAAGAGAGCTGCGGACTGAAAGACCATGCCCATGCGGCGGCGGGCTTCCTCAGGCTCTTTCTTGACGTCGACTCCGTCGACGGTGATTTCGCCCGTGGTCGCGGCGATAAGACCGCTGATGCAACGGAGAAACGTGGTCTTCCCTCCCCCGCTGCTGCCCATGATGGCGAGAATCTCGCCCGCTTCAACTTCGAGGTTGATGTTCTTTAGAACAGGACGGCCCGCGAAGGAGTGGGATAGCCCGCGCACGGAGATCATTTAGGGGAGTATGGCGGTTTTTGGGAAGGCGGAAGGATGAAGGATGAAGGATGAAGGATGAGTATCGAGTGTTGAGTGTTGAGTGTTGAGTGTTGAGTGCTGAGTGTTCAGTCGGAGTTTGGTTTTGCTGCAATTGGAAGTTTTCCGGAGGGAACCCCCATCCCCAGCCCTTCCCCCTCTGCCGCACGTACATCGGCACAAGGGGAAGGGAGTCCGGAAGGGCAGCCCGGCACAAATCAGGCCGAGGCTCGGCGGACGGACGTGGGGCTGACTGAGAACCTTTGGGCGAAGGCTCGGCTGAAATGGGATAGGCCGGCGAAGCCGACTCGCGAGGCGACTTGGGAGACGGGCAGGTGGCCTTCTAGGAGCATCTGCCTTGCCTTCTCCAAGCGGACGGAGATCAGATACTTGTGGAAGGGTTGGCCGGTGGCTTGGCGGAACAGGAACCGGAAGTGCGATGTGCTCAGCCCGAGTTCTCCGGCAATCAAGGCATCGGTCAGAGACTTTGCGTAGTTCCGCTCGACGATTGCCAAGGCACGATTCATGAGGGCGGCGCTTGGGTTTGTGGGCTCTGTGAACATCGTCGGCGCGACCTGTTGTATCCGCTTACGAATGAGGTCGAGCACTTCTTCATTCGTCTTGCATTTGTCCAGGGAGCGAGCGGTCTCAAGTTGGACCTTATGCATTTGCCGCCCGCCTTCCATTTCCAGCGTTGCGGCAGTAACGACGGCGAGGAACGTGAGGGCGAGACCGCGCGCCTCGTCCAAATCCGCGCACTTCATAAGGGATTTATCCAGTTGGTCAAAGGCCCTTGCAAACCGAGACCGATCGCATAGACGCATCACAGCGCCAAGCTCGGAGAGCGCGATGCCCCCTGAGTGGGCCCGGAACGGGCAGCCTCGGGCAGGATCGAATTCGGCATACATGTCAAAGACGACGAAGGAGGCAGGGCTGCCGAGATCTCTAAACCGCACCGTCCTCCCTTGCGCCTCGAACGGGATGTCGATGGTCATCATGTCGACCCGGTAAGTGACGCCTGCCACTTCGCACCGGCCCACGGTCTCAATGCTGGAGCCGTCCCCATTGGCTCGGCGGATAGGCGTGAGATCAGCCGCGTTGCCGTAGTGGGTGCCGTTCACCAGGTCTTGGCGATGGCCGATCGAATTGACATCGGCCAGTTGAACGTTGGCGCCAAGCGTTCCGGGGCCCTCAACGTCCTTTCCCGCGAAGATAGCAAAGACTCCGAGAATGTGGACTCGGGTGAGACGACCGGAGTCCCTGGGGAGTTCCGCGTCCAATGAAAAAGGTAAAGCCCGGGCAGGGTGCTTGCGGCTGGGTCCACCATTGCTTTGCCAAGGGGCTGCATCCGTTAAAATGAACGTGTCGGGCAGTTTTGCGTCGAGCGAAATCTGACCTTCACGGGGCCTTTTAAAGGACAGGGTCTCAATATACGTCTTGGCTCTCGGCAACACTACCATCGTCAAATATAACAAATATTTTATCTGGAAAGTGTCACCGTTGTGTGCGGTAAGTGGCCAAAAAGTGATTCTCTTAGTCCCTTAACCCGTGGATTTATCAGTTCCGCATCCTTTTGGAAGTAGATCGGGATGAAGGGAGCGTCTTGAAGGGCTATGTCTTCCGCCTGATCATACAGCTTCTTCCGCTGATCGGGGTCTTGGGTGGTGTCTGCTTGATTGCAAAGTGCGTCGAACTGCGGGTTTGAGTAATAGACCTTGTTCTCCGCCCCCGTTGTGGTCAGCATGAGGCTAAGGAAGTCTTGGGGATCCAAGTAGTCGGCGGCCCAGCGCATGTGGAAGAACGGGAGCAACTTGTGGTTGTTCTTGTCAAGGTAGTTCCTCCACTCAAGGGCTTGCAGCTTGACGTCCATGCCCAAGTTCTGGCGGAGTTCCGTGGCTACCGCGTTGGCCACGAGGTCGATGTCGGGCCTGTCTGCCCGGTAGAACATCGTCAGAGGAGGCATTCCTTTTCCGCCCGCGTAACCGGCTGAGGCCAGAAGTTTTGCGGCTGCCGCTGGGTCGTAAGGAAGCACTTGAGCCTGTCGAGGCCAGCCATCCACTCCCGGGGGGACGATACTGTTGGCTTCGTCGTTGATGCCCCCGAGTAGTTCGGACACGATCTTGTGCTTGTCGATGGCCATGGCGACTGCCCGGCGGACGTCTCTGTTGGCAAACGGGGGATATTGCTTGAGGTTCAGACCGACGTACCAAAAAGCGGGCCTTGGGAAAAAGTGGAGTTGGTCTTTCCATTCGGCATCTGACTGGAGCGGCTTCACGTCCTGTCGCTCGAGGGGCACGATGTCGATTTCGCCGCTCTTGAATTTGTTGAGCCTCGTTGTTGGATCGGTAATAACGGGCCGCTCCAACTTGTCGATCTTTGGGGCCCCGCCATGGTAGTCCTTGAAGGCGTCAAGGATGACGATCTGGTCTTTCAAGTAGCTTTCCAACTTGAAGGGCCCGGCGCCGATCATCTGCTTGGGATCGCTCATCTCATGATCGAAGTCCACCGCTTCTTTCGGGACCACGTACGTGATGGGATAGGTGAGCTTGTCGATGAAGTAGGCGCGAGGCTTGTCGATCTTTATCTGGAGGGTGTACTTGTCGATCGCCTGGACCCCGGGAATATTGGTGGTGGTTGAGTGCAGTGCCAGTCGTTCCTTCACCCCGACGATATCGCTGAGGTAATCCGCGGCCGTGGGAGACGCCAGCTTGGGATTGCAGGCCCGCTCGATCGTATATTTAAAGTCGTCGGCGGTGACTTCGCGGCCATTCTGAAACTTGGCGCCTTTGCGGAGATGGAAGACGTAGGTAGTGCCGCCGTCTTTGACGTCCCAGGTCTCCGCGAGAGCCGGAGCCGGCTTATTGTCCTCACCCCACTCGACCAGTCCTTCGTAGATGTTTTGGATCAGGTCGATCGTGTCGCCGTCCTGCACGATCTGCGGGTCCATCGTCGTTGGGTTGACCACGATGGGATAGACAAAGGTGTTTTCCTTTCCAGCGGTCGCGCGCTGAGAGAAGTTGCCCTTGCCGCATCCAACCAGGACGCAGGAGACGATGAGAAGCAGAATAGCCGCCCGTTTCATTAGGGGGATTGTACTTTGCGGCGTAAATGGTAAATGGTAAATGGCCGGAGGGAAAGCGTTGAGCGTTGAGCGTTGAGCCTTGAGCCTTAAGTCTTCAGATTTCTTGGGACTTCACGCAGAGACGCGGAGAACGCAGAGGCGCAGAGGGGATCGCAAGGTTGAGGTTTAGTAGATTATCCGCGATATCTCAGCTCGTTGACCACGGCTTCGTTGGCCGGGAGCTGAGTCTCCGCGATGTGGCGCCAGAATGGAAAGAGAGCGATCAGACACTCCTCAGCAAGCTTCAAATTACCAGGCGGCTCTGGAAGCTCGGCGGTCTTCGCCAGGCCCAACAAGACTTCCGCCCGAACCTTAAAGCGATCTGGAAATGAGGTGGACTCTAATGCCGTCACATAGCCGCCCGCATTCGGTGAGGCAAACGCTTCCGCCTCCCGCACTGGGGCATCGGACACGGCGCTGCGGTCAAATTGGGGCAAGAACCCCTCCGCGGCCATTAGCTGCAGCTCAGACCACACGAGGGCCACGACCGGCTTCTCATGCTTCTCGAGCGCTCCCAGTGACAAGAGCAACACTTCATAGGCGTCGGGGTCGGGTTGTTCGTAGGGGAGGACGGCCGCGTAAAGCTCTAGCAAGGCCAGGCCGAACGTGAGGCGCTGGAAATCGTTGCGCAACCCACGAAACGACGTTAAGGGTTGGGCTTGAGTTACAAACATGTTCTTCTTGGCGGTCGCGAGCCCCAGTTGAGCCACCGTCAAGGGGTCAGAAGAACCGGCCAGCCGAGAGCCAGCCTTGCGGGCGCCTTTGGCCACCACATCGATCTTCCCTTGCTCCTTCGTGAGCAACGTGAGGCGGCGGTCGCTCTCGCCGGAGTCGCGGCGCCTTAACACGATTGCGGACACAGTTATCTCGGCCAAAGGGGCCCCGGCTTTTCGGCGTTACGGCGTTGCGGCGTTACGGCGTTGACACAATCCCCGAAGCCGTAACGCCACAAAGCTTCCTCCCTATCGATGCAAGAAGAGGGGCAGAATTCGATCTTGTAGCCATTCGATCCAGATGAAGTACATGCGGTCGATCAAAAGGGTGAACCGCATCATAACGGTCGAACCGAAGATCGCGCCGAAACCGACCATGAGAAGCCAACGTCCCGAAGTCGTCATCCCGTTCAGAAGCTTGTTCTTCACGTCAAAGCTAAACAAGAAGTAGCTCAGCGCGCAGATAAAGGTGAGTACGAAGACAAGGTTCGAGAGCGCGGTCGTGCCAAAGATTGCGCCGGGCTGCGCAACCGCGGTAGCAGGGGGCGATAGAAGCGAGAATTGGGTCGCACCCTGCGCGTCCACGTAGTGGAAAGCGTTGGGAACTACTGGCTTCATCGAATCGCTGATCTGCGGTCCATACCGGTTCCACCAAACCTGCACTTGCTGGCCGGACCAAAATCCGAGGATGATGCCGATGGGGATGCGGCTGATCCAGTTATGCCTCTTGCTATAAACGAGGTAGGCCATCAGGCCGAGTGGAAGCAAGGCCATGTATGCCCAGTAACCGTTCGCATCCGCGCCCTTATGGGTGACCGGATCGAGGTGGCTGCCTACCATCGGCGTCCACCACTGACTGTATAGCGTTTCCGTCCACAAGGCGACCATCGTGTATCCCGATGCGAGACCAAGGAACAGATGCTCAAAGAAGCGATAGAACTTGTTCTCGCGATAAAGGACGCTATACAAGCCAACGGTCGCAAGGACCGAGAAAGTCAGACGCCACGTATGATAAGTCTCGTTCATTTAAGCGGCCCTCTTCTTGGTCATGAACATTCCGACGTTTCCGATGATAATGGCTATTATCATCAGGAGCAAGGCGATGTGTAAGGTCGGATAGTATTTCGCTCCGTTGTCCAATGTCGTCACTTTGCCTTTGAACTGGGGATCCTTGTCCATCAGGCTCTCCATGTCGTAGAGGCCCTTTAAGCCGGTGACCAGCCCTTTGAGCTGCCCTGAGTCGTAATAGACCTGCGTCTCTGGACCCATAACGCCCGTGACCATCATGATCATCGGAACTGACTTGATTCGTTCAATCGCGATGTTGCTCGTGTTGGAGCCAGTAACAAGGATCATCACCGAGAAGTCCGAAACCTTCCTCACTCCCTTCAAGACAGGCGATTCGAAGACTGAAGATTCGGCTCCCTCCGCGTCTTGGTCCTGCACGTTCTTAAAAGCGGTTCCGAAGTTGTTTTGGATCGCATTGCAGATCGCTTCCGCACCGGGAAAGTATCCTGCGTCGACATAATCTTTCCATCGCTCATAGGGTCGCAAGCCCGCTTTAACTCGCTCTTCGTTAATGTCCGAGATATAGTCGAGCGCAACTTGGGGCGCTTGCGGATCGCCAGCGGAATAGAAGCAGAACTTGATGTTGCGAATCATGAGGATTCTCATCAAGCTCTTGAACTGCCCTGCGCTTTCACCTCGAGTCGAAGTGGTCCAATCCGTCTGGATGAGAACAGGCTTCGTCGCATCAATCGATGTTGTAAAGGCGGGAAAGGTGGGATCGACAGTGCCCGTCACCATCGTGTAGAAGTTGGCGGAAGGCTTCGCTTCCTTGTTCGGGATCGTGATCTTGACGAGCAACGGCACCGAAGTGAGAAGAATAAGAACGAGATACAGGGCCGGTTTGGGCAGCGACTGCAGTTTCTCTCCGAGTGTGGTTTGTGCTGTACTCATGTTACGAGCCCGTCCTTTCTAGGCTGAGCCAAAGGCGTAAACCCATGGCAAGCGAGCCGATGCCTATTCCGAAGTCGATACCGCGAATACTCGGCGTTTGCACGGTATTCGTGAGCCATGTTCGGATCGTGTCCAACGAGAAGTTCTGCACGAACGCGTCCGGACCGCCAAGATGGTTAATTCCCGATTGCCATGCGTTGGTGATCACGCCCATCAAGGAAAGGATTACGACGAGCGCAGTTGCGAGAAGCACGGTCGCCTCGACCGATCGAATTCGAAACGCTCGGTAAGCAGCCGAAAGGATAAAGAAGGCGATGATCGAAAACATCGCGGCGTCCATTTGCTGCAGGCCGCCTTCGAAAAAGAAATCAAAGGCATAGTTGATCGGGTGCCAATTCGCTTTGTTCGCCAGTAAGGGTCCATTCAGTCCCTGCCTGCTGTGCCAATCCGCATATCCGATGAACGCCATCATGACCGAACTGGCCAATAGAACGAAACTGAAGAACCAGTCCTTCTGTTGCTTGACAATTCGGCGGCCATGGACTCTCCAGAGAGAGTAGATACCGAGACCAAGCAGGAAACCGGCGAGAACGTTTGTAAACGTCGAGACTATCGGAAACGCATCCGAAATCCAGAAGGTTACGCCCTCCATCGGGTTGCGCGGCAAATCGTTTGGCTGCCGGTCGATTGCAGTCGGCCAAAAGAAATAAAGAACGTAGTAGCCGCCCGCAAGAAACGTGAAGAGCGCCACTATCCATCGCCGTGACCGCACTGGCGCTTGTAGCAAGAGAAAGATGAGTCCGATGCCGAGGAGAAGCGCGGCTCCAATGCCGATCACCAAGTGGCTGCTTCCATTGGGCGCACTCCAAAACGGGGAGGAGTCCGATGGTGGCGTGGCTTGAGCCAGCAGGTCCATCATTGTCCGCCTCCCGCCGCCGTTGCCGGGTTCGTCGCCGGTTTCTGCGGCCTCTCAAAAGTGCCCGCTTTCTCGTCATGGAACTTGATGTCCCTGGGAAGTGGATTCAACATTCGATACATGAACGTGTCCGCGACCGTCATCTGCCGCGGGGGACCGTCTACCATCGGCGACTTTGGATCAGCCGGATTCGACAGAACCTGAACGTGAGCGAAGGTGCCCTTGCTGGGACCGCTTGCTACCTTTTCCATCTCCGTCTTGCCTTGAATTTGGATGCTCGTGGTCAACAGTCCAAGAAGCACCATCGTGATCACGGAGATCTTCGCCCAGTCCTGGCCGACCAAGCTCCCTACCAGAACCGGCTGGCGGGTCAAGTAGGCGCTGGCCGCGTAGAACTCGTCTCCGATCAGAACGTAATCGCAAGCGGCGATGAAGAACGGGGTTTGCGTGTTCTGGGTGGAGCTGGCCACCTGGATGGCGCCGACCGAGTTGGCCGTCTCGGCAAGGATCAGCGATTCTGCGTAGAAGTTGCCAAGGAAGAAGGTGGCGGCAGCCTGCTCGCGCAAGATCAATCCAGAAACACCGGCGGCAAAGGCAAACTGCCTGTCGCTGATGAACCGAACAGAGTCTTGGTCGTAACGCTCGATCGCCCCTTCCTGTTGGTACACGTCCCGGATCATCTCCTGGGCGACCGTGAACACCGACGCGTTATAGCAACATACGAGAATCGGGTTTGAAAACCTCGCCGCGATCCGTGTTACATACGTGAAGATGTTCATCGCCTGGACGACGATGGCGTCAACGTAATCGGGCAGGCCGGGGACCATGATCACCGGACGTCCCATTTCGGTCGCGCGGCCAACGGCTTCGTCGATCGCGTTGAGACCGGGGATTCGCCGGATGTAGACCTCTTTGCCCGTCTTGCCTGCGTTCTCCGCTCTCCAAATGTTGAAAAGAACGAAAAGCACGAGCATCGCGGTGAAGGCCTCCGCAATCCATCCCGTGTCTAAGTATTGAGCACCCATTTATGGCGCCTCCTTGGCGTCTTCTTTGGAATCAGTTTTCTGTTCTAGCCGTACGATAAGCTTCTCCACGTTCTCACGCTTTGAAAGCAGGCGGCTGTAGTCATTCACATTCTTATATCCGATGATCGGAACGAGAAAAGGGGATGTGGCGAGAGCGAAATGGCCCGCGATATTAGCCAGCGGCTTATGCATCTCAAAGAACATGATAGCGGGAACTTCAAGTTTGCGCTTGCGAATTTCTTTCTCCAGCGTGTTGAGCAGCGCAGTTTCCTCTTCGGCGGTGAGTTCATCCTCCCATAAGTTCAACATTGGTTGGCAGCCACCTCCTCACTTCTTCGGTCACCCGCTCGCGGTCAGAGCCGTATCTCAAGAAGACACCCCGGAACGTATCCATGCGTCCCGCGCTTTCGAGGGGAGACAGCTGAATACCCTGGTCAGAGGCGATCGCGCGTTTAACATCGGTCCAATCCAAACTTGTAAGGCTAAGGAACACCCGTGCGCTCGCGCTCTTGGAGTCCAGCTTGAAACTCGATCCAAGCCAGTACTCGGCCGTCGTGCCCAGAATGATAGCCAATCCAAGAACCCCAAATAG
Source organism: Armatimonadota bacterium (assembly GCA_025363835.1). Classification (GTDB taxonomy): domain Bacteria; phylum Armatimonadota; class Fimbriimonadia; order Fimbriimonadales; family Fimbriimonadaceae; genus JANYLD01. The sequence goes on along the minus strand of JANYLD010000191.1, from coordinate 741 downwards.
AACATTTTTGAATAAGAGCACTCCGAGTCCAAAAGCAATCAACGCAGCCACGAACACTCCCCATCGCTTCGATGGGTCCTTATCGGAAAGACGGACAGTCCAGCGAAAAGCCTCACCTATGTCGGCGGATACGCTGCTTTGTGCCTCGGTAGTTTCCGTCGGGCTATCGCCAAGCACTAAATAGCTCACTGATCGACTCGTTCAGATGGATTCGCCGGATCGCTTCTCCTATAAGTTCGTGGGACGGGAGTACAGTCAACTTCTCCACGTTCTTCTCGGCCGAGATCGGAATCGTATCGAGGCAGATAACCTCCTTAATGCAGCTTGCCTGGAGTCTCTGCGCGGCATCGCGGCTGAAGACCGGGTGGGTGCAGGTGGCGACCACCTCTGTGGCGCCCCGTTCCATGAGGGCTTCCGCGCCGCTGATAATTGATCCGCCAGTGTCGATCATGTCGTCGATCATGATGCATCGCTTGTTGCCAACGCGTCCGACGATTTCCACGACCTCAACTTTGTTCGGCTCCGGCCGCTTCTTGGCAATAACGGCGAAGGAACAACCGAGCGTATTCGCAAGATACTGGGCCCGAGCGACGCCCGCAACATCGGGGCTGACCACGACTACGTCACCGTTGTCTTTGTATCCCTGATCCACGAGGTGGCGACCAATGATGGGTCCGCCGTAAAGGTGGTCGACGGGCATATCGAAGAAGCCTTGGAGCTGCTCGGCGTGCAGGTCGATCG
>JANYLD010000180.1 GCA_025363835.1 Armatimonadota bacterium | reverse complement strand
TTACCATTTACCATTTACCAACAAGCAATGAAGAAACCAGGCTCCAGCACCGTTTAACACGCAAAGGTCGAAATGCAGCGAGTTGAGGCGGCCGAATGGTTGGGGATGCGGGCGGATACGACGCAACGGGAGTTTGAGATCTTCTTTTGCGAACACCGCGACGCCGTCCTACGCGTGGCCCTCGCCATCACCGGCGACCACGAAAGCGCCTCAGACGCGACTCAGGAGGCATTTGTGAAAGTGTTAGATCGTTGGAAGCGGGTACGAGCAATGGAATCTCCGGCAGGTTTTCTCAAGACCACTGTAGTTCGGTGCGCGGTGGACATTCTCAGAAGCCGCCGAAGACAAGCCCATGAACAGGAAAGCTTTCATCCAAACACGGATTCGGAAAAGATTGCCGTGAGACACGCGCTGGGAAAACTGAAGCCAGACCAACAGGCCATCCTCGCCCTTTCCTTTGGACAAGGCTGGAGCTATGCAGAAATCGCAGAAGCCCTAAAGATTCCTGTGGGCACGGTCGGCTCCCGAATCCACGCCGCCAAGGAAGCGTTTCGTCGCGAATGGGGAGATGAGTGATGATAGACCGAGACCCGATCGATGCTTTACAGAGCTACTTTCAAAGCGGTCAAGTAAGACCCAATGGAGAGTTACAGCTTGCAGATGTTTATCGAGCCAAGAATCGGCGGGCGCAGAAGGCGTTCGGAGGCGCATGCGGATTTGCGGTGGGCGCGGCGGTCGCCATCACCATTCTCCTGCTTGCGGCCCGTCCCGTTCCTTCTTCCGCACACGGGACGGGAATGTCGGCCCTTGCACGCTATCAGATGATTAATTCGGGCTTGGCGGTAAGACATACGAGCCGCATCGAGGCGGAGCGTTGAAGAAACTCAGTTACATTTACGTTTGCTACGGCGTCAGCCTCGCGATCGTTCTGGCCGTCGCAGTTCTGCCCGTTTCGAGTTGGGCATTCAAGAACCACCTCGACATTCTCACCGGCGGTTGGAGAGACTCCGGAAGCATGCTAGGGCAATGGATTCAGCCCGTTCGTTTAATGGGCAAATCTGCTCTGTTAAACACTTACAAGCCGAACACGGTCACCACCTATCCAAACAGCGACTTGCTCTCCGTGTTTGTCGAGCATGCCCACCAGAACCCCACTGATCCGGCCGCCCTGGCTCACGTTGTAAGGCGCAACTTTACCGCTCCCTACAGCGCAGGCGCGTCCGACAAGGTGATGTGGGGAACCATGAATCTTAAGACAGTTCGCCAAGATGCGCTTTGGGCAGCTACGCAAGGCACAAGAGTCGACCCGGACAACGCTTTTTTCTGGTCAGAGAAAGCGGTTCTTCTGGATATGTTTGGTGAAAAGCAGCCTGCTTACGACGCACTTAAGAAAGCAGGCCAATGCCACCGCTTTGAAGAGTACGGTGAGAGGGAAGCGGCAGCCCGCTATGCGGACATGCTCACGCGCGCTGGATATCGAGGCGAAAAGCCTCCGGTGCTCTACTGGGCAGATGTCCTTCTTCCCCATTATGCCTCCATTAAGAACTACGGGGTCGCCCTTCGGAAGCGGGCTCAAACGAAGGACACGGTGCAAGCGCAGGCCGATATTCTTCGGGTTGGCGAGCTACTGCAGAGGACCGATCCCCACTTGATCGGAGTCATCGTCGCAAGCGGAGTGGCGACCGACGTGCTGTTCCCTGAAGATTTCAAGCGGACTTCCATTAGCGGCAACAAGGATTTTCGACCTCGAGTGGCCGCATTCAACGCACTTGAAAAGGCGACGGGAGTTGAGCTGCCCTATGATCCCAGCCCATTCACCGATCGCGTCATGCGGATTAGGGGACTCGTTCGAGAGGACACCATGTTCCATAAGGATCCTATGGATTCGATGTTCGATTGGAAGTCCACCACACCGGCTCCAATTTCGCTGCTAGCCCTCTGCGTTTCGCTGTTGGTCGCCGGCTTGACTTTCAAGATTCCGCCAGGTTCGGAATATCCACGGCGACTGCTTCCTTATATCGCCGCCATTTCCGCCTTTTGGATCGCAACGGAATACTCCGCGCGTGAAATCTTATTGCAGAATGGCACTCCTATGTTTTCAGGCGCGATGGGCCTTCCCGACGCGCGATGGGTGGCCCCAGTTTGCACGGTGGCGTTCATCGTCCTGGCCTTGATGCAGTTCTCCAAGAGATGGCGTGGCCCGGCGACACTCGCAGGCGTTGTCGCATGTGTGGGCTTGGTGCTTTGGGCGTACCCAGTGCCTTATTTCTATTTGCCGCCGATCGTATTTCTAGGTGCTCTGATCCTAAATCGCTTCAGCAAGCCACTCCCGCTTGCGCTCAATGCAGTGCTGCTCTTTGCCTTTTGCGCCGGCGTCGGGCTCTTGGTAACCCAGATTGCTTTGAGCGGGCAAGACGACACCTGGATTGGCTATATGCTCGCCGCGAGCCTCACCACCTGCGCCGTATTCTTTGCGCGAGGGTCTACCAGGTTGCTTCGCGTCGCCCCCGTTGTGACGCTTCTTATGTCGGTTGCCTATCTAGGCGCGGTTGCCGTTGAAATACGGCAAAACCAAAAAATCAAAGTCGCGATGGAAAGCTGGTCGCATGAGGCCGACTTGGTGAGAGCGGAGGCGGGGGTTCGTTAACCCGCCTCGACTTTTCGCATCACGATTGCAGCGTTGATGCCACCGAACCCGAACGAGTTCGAGATGATACAGTTGTGCTCCGCTTTTCTCCCCTGCCCTGGCACGTAGTCCAGATCGAGTCCTTCGCCTGGTTCGGAAAGGTTTGTCGTGGGTGGCACCCAGTCGTAGGCCATGGAGAGGGCGCAGATGGCGGCTTCGATGGCGCCAGTGGCGCCGAGGGCGTGGCCGTGCATGCCTTTCGTGCCGCTAACCGGAATCTCGTACGCTCGCTTGCCGAGGGCAGTCTTGATGGCCAGTGTCTCGGAGACCTCGTTGAGGGGGGTTGAGCTAGCGTGGGCGTTTACGTAGGTGATCTCCTCACGCTCAACCCCCGCGTCTTTCATCGCAGCTACCATGGACCGCGCAGCCTGGCTACCATCGGGCCTGGGGGCGACCATGTGATAAGCGTCGTTACTCAGCGCAAAGCCTGCCAACTCGGCATAAATGCGCGCGTTTCGTTTACGGGCGTGCTCTTCCGTTTCCAGAACCAGCATCGCCGCGCCTTCCGCCATGACGAAACCGTCCCGGTCTTTATCAAAGGGGCGGGATGCAGTGGTCGGGTCCTCGTTACGCGTGGACATGGCCCGAATAAGGGCGAAAGCGCCGAACGTTAAGGGATACAAAGGAGCTTCCACTGCGCCTGCGATCATCACGTCCGCATCGCCGCGCCGCATCGCATTGAGCGCATTGCCAAGAGCGATCGGGCCGGAGGCGCAGCTGTCGGAATTGGCGGTTGTGTAGCCGCAAACTCCGAGCTCGATCGCAAGGTTGCAAGAAGCTGCCCCGCTGAAAACGCTCAGGGCCAAAGCGGGGTTGACTGCCCGGAGGCCTCCCTGCAGATACTTCACATACTCGTCCTCCGCGCTTCCGATCCCACCCAGAGCAGAGCCGACCGTCACGCCGGTCCGGTTCGAGTCCATGTCAGCCGGAGTCATGCCTGAGTCTTGAAGGGCGAGCAGGCCGGAAACGAGGGCCAAGCGGGAATAGCGGTCGAGTCTCTTCAGCCGCTTTGGATCTACATAATCGTCTGGCTTGAAATCGGGGATCTCTGCGGCAATCTGCGAGTTAAACGGTGAGGCATCGAAGCATGTGATTTTGCGGACTGCGGACTTCCCGCGTAACACGCCCTCCCAAAGCCCTTGGGCCCCGGTGCCGATGGGAGTGACAGCTCCAATTCCGGTCACGAAAATGCGATTCACTCTTTCACCTCGCTCTCAACGAGAGCCTTTATCCTGTTCAGTGTTTGGCCGGCAATTGCCTGAATGAAAACGGGTCCGATGAATCCGGCATAGAGCCTGCCCCAAGGCGTTTTGGATTGCAAATCGTGATGAATCGATGTCTCGATGCCCTTCGGCGTGCGGTTCAGCTTCCACTCCACCTTCATGCCTTTGGCGGGGCCGCTGACGTGGCTGAAAAGGATGCGGCCATCCTCTGGCGACAGGTTTTGCTTTGCGCGCCATTTGCAGGGCCAATGGATGGGGCCGAAGGCACGGATGCAGTGCATGCTGACCAGGCGTTCACGCGCACCTGGCTCCAGAATGTCCACCCGCCGATAGTGAGGAAGAATCTGGGGCCACTTTTCAACTTGAGACGCGTAGTTGTAGACACTGTCGAGATCTCCGTCTATCACCACCGAGTTATGCGTCTGCATGCTTCACTACTGTCGCTTGGCGCATCTATGACGACCTCGATGTGAGAATGAACCGATCGGCCGGTGATCGAGATTTCGTCGCAACCAAGCCGACGCGCCAGAAAGCATGACTGTAAATCCGGGCGTTTGAGAGGCCGGCGCTACACGCCAACTCTCGATACTCTGCGAGCGTGCGAGCCCTCAGGACGCTCAGCGGAGCATCGTTCTTCGTCATTCGATTCATGCCGAGGAGACGTGTTGTGAGCCAGATTAAGCAGGCCGGAAGGTAGCCGCGGTTCAGATCGTTGACGATGACGCCACGCTTTGCGACACGCATCATTTCTTGCAAGACACGAGTTACGGTTGGGTCGGCGAAATGATGCAGGGTGAGAGAAAGGAGGACGCAGTCAAAGCTACCGTCTGCAAAGGGCAAGTGGCAAGCGTCCCCAACCGTGAACGAGATGCCAGGCTTTCCGCGAGATGCATCGCGGGCGATGTCCAAGACTCTGGGATTGAGGTGGAGCGCGGTGATGCAGACAGGTTGGCCCCGTTTCCGGCTCCATCGCAAAATGGCGCGGGGCAGGTCAGCACCGCCGGTGGCCACGTCCAAGACACTCAGTTCCGATCCGGCTTCTAAGAACCGTAACACATGTTTCAAGACCACCGACCAACCACCAAAAAAACGATTGATGAACTCAATATCTTGAAAGTTCTTCCGCAGGTCGTCAAACGGCTGCTCGCGGTCCATCATCTCGTCGTCGAAACGCCGGGCTGGGACCCACCACGGGTGGCTATTCAGTTGCGGTGCCGCGGACGAGATCTTCAATATGGGGCCTCTAAAACGAGCGTGAGGCGAGCTACTGTAACCTGTACGAGACCCCTATTGCCGCTGTTCCCGCAGATTTACGCTTCGTGTTGCATTCCTAATGGCAACCAGAACTGGGTCATGATCTAATAAGGTCGGAGCAAGCAAACGGCCGCTTGCGAGAGGACACATGGCCAAAAACTGGATTGCTTTGATCGGCATCATTGGCGGACTTTTCGGGATCGCAATGCTGGTCCTGTTGAGCGACATGCTCCACCAGATGTCGCAAGTGAACGGTGAACTCGTCCAAGTGGCTACAAGCCTTCAAAAGACCAATGACGGCATCACCGGGATCTCCGGGGGGCTCGGCAAAAGCGGCGATCTGTATAAAGGCATAACCGGCATTGGGAGCGGCGTCTCAGGCCTACACGGTGAAATCCATTCTCTAGGCGGGCGTTTGGATAAGACCAACGGCAGCTTGGGCACCATGCAATCCACCCTGGGCGAGATGGACGCCCAACTGACTTCGGTGAATGGCGGCTTGGCCGGACTGAAGACCCAAATGGGCGATATGGGGAGCAAGATCGAAGGAATGACCAAACCTCTGGAGGCCACTGCGGCGGCCGTAGGCGCAATGAAGAAAAACACGGACCTCATGGCCTCGCACCTCGATGGGATGGAAAAGAGCTTGGTCTCACTCAACGGCAGCCTAAAGCCGCTTGGCGAGAAGCTGGATGCGACCAACGCCGGTATCACCCAAATGAGTGGCAGCGTGGCTATGATGTCGGCTACGACAAGCCAGATGAACGAACGCATGGCGGAGCTTTCGGAGATGAGAAAGCTTTTGGCTCAGACTAATTCAAACCTCGACCAGACGAACCAGTCCCTTCAATCCATGAAGGGCGATCTGACGGATATGGACAAGCAGGTGACGTCTCTCAACAACCAGGTCGGCGGGGCAATCAAGACGCTCAAGAAACCGGCAGTGCCCGTCGGCATTGCCGCAATCCTGTTCCTGCTCTTCCGTCACTAGCTCTGGGCTGCGGCGATGTCTTGATGGTCGGCTGTGTAGCCCACGATGAGCAAGAACATCTCGTCCGTCGTCTGCTCGCCCCAAGTCACCGTTTTTGGCGGGCGATTTGGATTCAGCGGGTTGCCTGCCGAGTTGTCGTAAACCGCCTCCACTCGAATTTTGGACCCCTTGGGAACGTGCATCGGCTCTTTCAAAACGTAGCTGATCTGCCATCGGAAATCCCAGTCGTTCACCCAAACAAGAGGCTTTACCGTTCCGTCCGCAAATTCCACTTGCGCCTTCATGGATCTGCCGAGTAAGTGCATGTGGGGCATGGCGCTATAGATCGTCACGTCTTCCGGAACGGTGCGGACGCGGCTCTCTTCGTGGGCTTTGTCACCGGCCGGGATGTTGATGCCAAAGTTAAATATCCAGTTGAGCTGCATCTGCTTGGTGATCGGCTCTTTGGCGAAGTAGAGGCCGCACTGCGTCAAATCGTCTTCCGGTTTGCCGGTCTTGTGATAGTGCACCTGAATCACCAACGTCGACCCGGGCTTGATCAGGTACGCAATGCCCTCCGGTGTTTCATGGGTGGCGTTCCCCGGCGCCCAACCGCCAAGGGTGCCGCTTGGCATGAATCCCACGCCGCCCCCGCTCGTGCTGTAGCCTTCCTGCCCGTCGTGGTTGGCGTCTTCCAACTTCTTGGCCGCCCCGTAGCTGTCGATGAAGGTAATGACGTGGTGGACGACCTTGGGATCGCCCGGCCGGATCGCCATCGCCTTCACCCAGACAGGATGGTCAAAAGTGTTCTTCATCACGAAGTTACGGTACACATCGTCGCCCTCAGCATCGACATGAAAGGGCTTGTCCGGCTTGAGGACGAGGTCTGGCTCGCCCAGGGGCCAGGCCGAAGTGAAGGCAGGGCTTTTGGGTTCCTTCTTCCTATCCCCGCGCGGGGCGCCATCGTCCGACCACTTCTGCAAAAGCGCGATCTCTTGGTCGCTAAGCTGCCGGTCGTCCTTGAACTCGCCGAACCCGTGGACCGCTTTCCAGGGAGGCATCACTCGCGTCTGGGTGATGGAAGCGATGTTGTTGGCCCACTTCTTTGCGTTGTCGTATCCGACGAGTGAGAATGGCGCTACGGCGCCGTCATGGTGACAAGCGACGCAGCTTCGGTTGATGATCGGAGCCACGTCGACTGCGTAAGTGATCGTCTTTGGTCTCTTGGGCGCTTTTGGACCGGGGGCGATGAATGCCGCGCTCAAGGCAACAACGGATAGGGCAAGTGGAAGAACGTTATAAATGCGCGTCATTGATGGCTGTAACGAGATGCTACTCCGTGAGTTTGGTCCCCGTGCCGCTTGGCGCGTTCGTTCGCCGTTTTCGAGGCGCGGATTTTCACCACAAGGCACAACGAGCACAGCGGTCCACAACGCCGGAAAGCCTGGCGAACAGTCCGAGCAGAAGTGTGGGCGAAGCAAGACCCGAAGTTTCCCGCGTTGTGGACCATCGTGCTCCTTGTGCCTTGTGGTGAAAATCCCGGGGGCTACGCGTACAGCCCAAAGCCCACAGCTAACAGCCAACATGTAATATAGGCTGCAATGAGCAAGAGGGTTCTTGTGACGGGGTCTTCGCGTGGTATTGGGCGAGCGATCGCCGTTCGGCTGGCCAATGAAGGTTGGAGCGTGGCGATCCACTATGCGGCCGACTCCAAGGACGCGCAGGGGGTCCAGCGGGTATTGGGCAAGCGATGTTCGGGCATGTACCAAGCCGACCTTTCCCAACCGGCGAACGCCTCCAAGCTTGTGGCCGAGGCACTGAAGGAAGGACCCTTAGATGCGCTCGTCAACAACGCCGGCGTTTACCTCCCTCTCGATTTTCTCGGCAGCGGGGAAGCCGCATTCAACGCGAACTTGCACCGCACTTTCGCGGTCAATTTTGAGTCTCCGATGATGCTGACCCGGGTGGCCTGCAAGCACTTTGCGGCTAACGGAGGCGGCAAGATTCTCAATGTTTGCAGCCGAGTCGGATTCCGAGGCGAGAGCGGGGCGGCCCTATATGCGGCGTCTAAGGCAGCGCTCATCAACCTAACTCGAAGCCTCGCCGTAGAACTGGCCCCAAAGAACATCGGCCTCTTCGGCATCGCCCCAGGTTGGGTCGAGACCGCAATGGCGCGGGACGGAATGAAGTCGCGCCAGGAAGATATTCTAAGCGGCATCCCCCTCGCCCGAATGGCCACTCCCGAAGACTGCGCTGCCACTGCCGCCTTTCTCCTCTCCGACGACGCCGCTTATTTGAGCGGCGTGGTCATTGACATAAACGGAGCGAGCTATTTTCATTAAGGCGGAAGGATGAAGGATGAACCTTATGTGTCGCTCATCCGTTCTTTCTGATGCCCTAAACTCGCACCTCCCTGTTCCGAATTCCTCCGAGCCCAACGCCCCCCCGATCCTCCACTGAAATTCCGAGTTCCCAATACCCAATAGCCCCCAATGCTCCCCCTCGCCGTAGCCGTCGCCCTCTTCACCACTCAAGGCCAGCCGCCTCGCCTGCGCACGGTGCTGCCGAATAACTCCACGATCCTCGTTGAGCCGATGCCGAACGAGAAGACGATTTCCATTCAGCTCTGGGCGGCCTCGCGCGGAGTTGAAGAACGGCCGGAGATCCATGGGCTCAGGCACCTGATGGAGCACATCATCGCCCTCGGGCCGAACCGCGATATAGACCAGCGGCTTGAAACGGTGGGCGGGACCCTGAGTGCGCGCACTTTTCGAGATGCCACCCAGATTGAAATAGACGTGCCCGCTTCTCAACTCTCGCTCGGCCTCGAGGCCATGTCCGAGATGCTGAAACCGATCCAAGTTACTCCTGAGCAAATCGCGATAGAAGCCAAAATCATCGACCAAGAGGGCGGCCTTCGTGAGGACGACAATCTGCTCAATGAAGCGGCGTGGGACCGCGCTTACGGCCAGACTGCCCTGGACCCGTTTGGCGACATTGAAGTGATCCGCGCGGCGACACCAGCCGACCTTGAGGCAGTTAGAAAACGTGAATTTATAGCCTCCAATCTCGTCCTCGTCGTGACCGGGCCGGTGGATCTGGATGGAGCGACGAGCCAGGCCGCCCAACTCCTCACGGCGCTTCCTAAAACGGATTTTGTTGCCAGAAAGGATCGGCACGATGGAACACCGGGCGACACCCAGGCGGCTGCTTACGGCGAAGCCCGCGCCGCCCTTGTGCCTGGATATGCGTCCATGAGGACAGTTTGCGCCCTGGCTGCAGCGCTCGGGATCGGCACCCAATTGGACGACTGCTACGTCACTTACACGCCGTCGCTCAGCAACGGCCTTGTCATTCTCGGCCGGACTGACTCAAACAAGGGGCTTGAACTCTACATCGATGGCCTTGATCAAGCGGCAATGTCCGGCCTGTACAACCGAGGCAAGGCGTTAGCGGCGGGCTGGGTTCGGCGTCAGATGAATTCCCCCTCGGGAGTCGGTCATATACGTGGGCTGCTTCTTTCACAAGACCTCGGCGCACGCCCGGAGACGATGCTCGACTCGATCAATTCGATGACCTATAGCCAGTTCGTCGCCGGAGTCAACCTTTTCAAAATCCATAACTCGATCAGTGTGGAGGGTTCGCAATGATCGCCACCCTCGCCGCTCTTATCGCTCTCGCTCCAACCCACGTCATTGAGATTTCAGAGCCAACCGATGATCGAGTCACGATCGCAGCGGTGTTCAAACTCCCGACTCTGGACCCGCTGACCCGAGCCTCCGCTGACGTGATGGCGCAGGTCGTCACCAACGACAACGATCTGTACACCAAGCAAGAGATGCGCGACCTTTGCGTGGCCGGTGGCCAACCGCGCTGCTTTGCCATGGCCGACCACGTCACGGTTCAGCTTTCCGTCCTGCCGGCCGACATCGGGGCGGGGATGCGAATGATGGCGGCTATGGTCTCCTCCGCGAGGATGCAGTTGGATGTGATGAACCGGTACCTGCTCAGCGAACCCTACCGCCATAAATCGGTTTGGACGTTGGGTTTGGACAACGAGGACCGAGCTTGGGACCGGTTGCGCGTCACCGACATTTCCGGCCTGTACTTCACCGTGTTCCGACCGGGAAATATGGTGCTCGCGGCCGGTGGAGCGTTGAAGCCGGGAGAGGCGCAGGCTGCTTGGAACGATGCCTCCATTTCATGGGCCAAACAGCACGCTCTGCCCCTTCGACATAGCATTCCGTTTAAGGATTACCCTCAGCTCTATCCGTCCCACGTCATCGAGCTCCGCGGCCCCGAAGTGAAGCCGGACGACCCGACGTTGGCAGCCAAGATGCTCGCTCTGATGGCATTGGGCAGCGGAAAATCTTCCTCGATGTTTCAAGACATCAGAGAGCAGCGGGCCATGAGCTACCGGCAAGAGGGCGTGTTGTGGCCCACCGAGAATGGCTTCGTGCCGCGCCTGGTCTTCCAAGTCAAGCCTTTGTCGTCTGACCAGGAGACCAAAGAGCTGGCGGACATTAAATCTGCGCTTCTAGACGACATCAGCAAATGGACGGAAGCCACGTTGCAACGTGCCCAAGGCTTCGCCGCCGCAACCGCAACCAACGGCTCAGACCTAAGCCCCCTCTACTTCCGCCCATCCTCCCCTCTATCGTCAAGCATCGAGGACCGCACGCTCCTGACTGCTTATTGGGACTTGAAAACAGGAAAGCCCTGGAACGGGGATACGATGGCAACGGCGTTCAAGGCAATCGATTTGCCAACCTTGAAGACTGAAGCGACGGCTATGGTGAAGATCGGAATTCCAGTCCTGCATCCGACTCCGGCTGCTAAAACTTAGGCCGGTTGCAACGACCGGCCGCTCCCGGTCCGCCTGCCCCAGTTAGACCCTCCGGTCCCGCCCTTGAGGGATGGGGAAGGGAAGGGTGATTGGCTGCAACCACTTTGTAGTGACAACAGAGGTTTCGAGGCACACGGAAGCGCCGGGCCATAAATGCCGCTAGAGACGAAGAGACACTCCGTTCCAAGCGTTTTGCGATGAGCGTGCGCAAAACACTTTGGAACCACGTCTTCCTGCAAATGGGTGAAGCGCACAATCGAGCAAGGGGGGACCTCACGCCTTCATCCTTCATCCTTCCGCCTTCATCCTTCCAAAAAGTCCTCATGCTTCCTGCAAAGCGGAATGAAGTCGCAGTGCGGGCAAATGACCTTAAACTTTGGAGTCAGCTCGTGGTACTCCTCGCTCAGAATCTCGTCGCCGAGTGCCTGGAGGTCCTTCTCAAACTGCTCCATCTCGACCCCCGGCATCTCCCAGCTTGCGGATTTGCCCGTCTTGAGCGCAACGATTGTGGCCATAACGCGTTGATCCGGGTGCCTCTGCTTGACCAGAAACTGGTAGGTCGCCATCGCGATGTCCGTACTGACGTCTTCCTCCCGCACGGATTCCCGTCCAGTCTTGTAGTCGATGATCTCTAACGTTCCGTCCGGGTGTTCGTCTACCCGGTCTACGCGCCCGACCAGCTTGAATCCGCGCATTTTATGAGTAAAGAGCCGTTCGATGTAGACAGTGTTCCCGATCTTCGGTTTGAC
>JANYLD010000176.1 GCA_025363835.1 Armatimonadota bacterium | reverse complement strand
GCAAAGGCAAGGCCGCGAATGGAACTGTAAGCGGGGAAATCTCTGTGCTTCATATGTTTTTCCGAAACCTACCAAAGCGGGTAAGGGTCCGCTCTCCTAAATCAACTTGTACTACTAATGCGCCATGAGCGAAGGGATGCTGCGCTCGTATGCAGATTGTAACTCCGATAGCGTCCATTCATGCACGCTCTCGTTTGTATCGACCACTCGCAGCACGCCAGGTTCCGTCGATTCGCCTAGATTCGAAACGAATCCAAGGCCCATTTCCCTAGCTCTAGCTTCAAGCCGCTTAGAACCAGGCTCATTTGCGAGGCTCACAAGGACCCTTCCCGGCAGTTCTCCAAAGAGCCGCGCGTCCGCGCGAGACGTATAGTTGAAAGCTTCCCCTGGCAGCCTTGCGCTCAAACCGGAACCGAGGGCGATCGCCATTTCTGCCAGAGCGACCGCGAACCCGCCGTCGCTGCAGTCGTGGGCGCCGACGATCCAACCGCTATCTGCCGCCTCGGCGAGCAGCTTGCAGAGCGCCAACTCTTTCTCCAAGTCTGGCGGGACCGGCAGGCCGGTCTCTTTGCCGTGGACATAGGCCAGCAAGGACGACGCGCCGAGCCCCTCGTGGGGGACCTTGCGGAGGGGGCACCATAGGAGTCCTAGTTGGCATTTGCCGCCGGGAATTCCGAGCCCGATCGCGCGGTCTGCGTGTTCGTGGACACCGAGCATTCCGATCAGCGGTGTGGGCGGCACTTCGCCCAGCTCGCTCTCGTTGTAGAAACTTACGTTGCCGCTAATGACCGGTGTGCCCATGGCTTCAGCGGCGTCGGCGATGCCCTGGACGGCCTCTTTGAACTGCCAGAAAACCTCTGGGTCCTGGGGGTTGCCGAAGTTGAGTCCATCGGTGACCGCTCGGGGCATTGCACCGGTGCAAGCCACGTTCCTGGCCGCTTCGGCAACAGCCAACTGGCCCCCCGTGTAGGGGTCCAAGTAGGTCCAGCGGGAGTTTCCGTCGATCTTTAGGGCCAAGCCTTTGCCGGTGCCTCGGGGGGCCATGACGGCGGCGTCGCCTTGGGCCGGTCGCACCATGGTTTGAGTCTGGACTTCTTGATCGTACTGCTGGAACACCCAGCGTTTGCTCGCGATTTCAGGCTGGGCGAGGAGGTTCAGAAGGGACTTCCTGATGTCTGCTTCAGGCACGCTTTCCGGCTTAAACGCGGCGGCCTCCTTGTGGTAGGCCGGGACGGCGGCGGGAATTTGATAGGTTGGGCAGTGGTCGGTGAGGAGGGTTGGATCGATCTTGGCTTCGAGCTCCCCAAACCGGGTTACGGTTACCAGTCCATCTCCGGTGACTTCGCCGATAACGACCGCCTGGAGGCCCCACTTGTGGAAGACGTTGAGAACCTCGTGCTCGCGGCCCTTGTGGGCGACGGCCAGCATGCGCTCCTGGCTTTCGCTGAGCATCAGTTCGTAGCCGCTCATGTCCGCCTCGCGCATGGGGACCTTGTCGAGATTGACGCTCATTCCCACTTTGCCCTTGCTCGCCATTTCGATGGTGCTGCAAGTAAGCCCAGCGGCGCCCATGTCTTGAATCGCAACAATGGCGCCCGTTTGGAGGGCTTCCAGGGTTGCCTCGATGAGGAGCTTTTCTGCAAACGGGTCGCCGATTTGAACGTTCGGCCGTTTTGACTCGCTCTCCTCATCTAACTCCGCGCTGGCAAAGGTGGCCCCATGGATGCCGTCTCGCCCGGTGGCCGATCCGAGGTAGATGACGGGATTGCCTGCTCCCGATGCTGAAGCGGTGGTGATTTCATCCAACTTCAGCATGCCGACGCACATGGCGTTGACGAGCGGGTTGCCGCTGTAGCGCTTGTGGAATCCAACCTCTCCACCCACGGTGGGAACGCCCACGCAGTTTCCGTAGCCGGCGATGCCTGCGACGATGTGCTCGAACAGGTATCGATTGCGGTCGATCACCTCAGCAGGGACTTCATCTCCTTCTATGGGGCCGAACCTTAGGGAATTTAGAAGGGCGATCGGGCGCGCGCCCATAGTTAGGATGTCTCGAATAATGCCGCCGACCCCGGTCGCCGCGCCTTGGTACGGCTCGACAGCGGAGGGGTGGTTATGGGACTCGACCTTCATCGTCACGCCCAATCCGTCGCCGATATCGACGACCCCCGCATTTTCCAGGCCCTCGCCTTCCAGAGCCTCTTTGTACTTTTTAAAGGCGGCAAGAACTGGGCGCGAGAACTTGTAGCCGCAGTGTTCGCTCCACATCACGGCGAACATTCCAAGCTCCGTATAGGAGGGCTCTCTTCCAAGAAGCTTGAGGATGAGCGCGTACTCGTCGCGGATCAATCCCATGGACGTGTACACTTCCGTCGTAATGGCGGCCATCGGCCGAATTATAGCTCTTGGAGCGGTCATCGCGGGGTCCTTTGGGGCCCTCCTGGTGGGCATTCCCGGCTGTAGTCCGAGCTTTAATTGGGAGGGCACCTGGAAAGGGAATCGTTCCGTGCATTTTGTGCCGGGCACGGGGGCCGATCTTCAGAATTCGATCAAAGAGGCCACCTTGACGGTCAAGTCCGATGGAGAATTCCAGCTTGTTGCCTCTGGAATTCCACGGAACGGGATCTTTCAATCGTCCGGAAAATCAGCTAGTCTGGAAACGGTGAACGTGTTGGGCCGCGCAGTTGATAATGCTCCGGTGCTTCATTTGAAGGCAAATGAGGACGGCACGATCACTCTAGACAGCCCTGACGACTTCGACAGAAGCCCTATTGTTTTGCATCGTGAATCGCAACCCCCTGCGTCAAACGTCCGTAATCGTTAGCGATCCGCTTTTGAGGTTAAACAAAAAGAATGGTTCTTCCCTTGATTATTTTGGTGGTTATTGTCCTGGTCATCGTTTTTGCGATGTTCGGCATGTACAACAGCCTCGTCTCCCTTCGCCAGCAGACTCAAAACGCCTTCGCGCAGATTGACGTGCAGCTTAAGCGCCGGTACGACTTGATTCCCAACTTGGTGGAATCGGTGAAGGGTTACATGAAGTACGAGGGCGACACCCTGGAGCGCGTGATCCAGGCCCGAAACAATGCGGTCAAGGCGACCACGGTTGGCGAGAAGGCCGCCGCTGAGGGCCAAGTGAGTTCAGCCTTGGCTAACGTTTTCGCCCTCTCGGAAGCCTATCCCGACCTTAAGGCGAACGAGAATGTGTCCAGCTTGATGGAAGAGCTGAAGAGCACGGAGAACAAGATCGCTTTCGCGCGGCAGTATTACAACGACATCGTCACTTCGTACAACACGAAGATCCAGACGGTGCCTTCTTCAATCATCGCGAACTCGTTTGGATTCACGCCGAGGGAGATGTTTGAATTGGACGACGCGGCGGCAAGGGAGCCGGTTAAGGTTCAGTTTTAGGGGGCTGGCGATCGGCGATCGGTGATCGGTGATCGGTGATCGGTGATTCCAAATCTCGGCGCACCACAGGGGTGCGGCTACATTGGGATTAGAGACGTAGGGCACTCCGAAGGCGGAGAACTTCCTTAATCCTGCGACGGATTCACGCGGCCGCCGTGCTCGTTGCGAACGGGGGCTAGGAAGCGCACTGCCACGCAGAAGACCGCGATTCCGGAGAGATAGGCAAGTGCGACCACGAACTTATGTTCGCCTGTTTCCGACCTTTTTGTGACGCGAGGCAGGGACATTGCGGGCATACCCGCAAATCTGCTGGGGGACGCGCATTGGCCGCTGCCTCCATACGCGGACTTCAACCTCCACTCGCGATCCGACGAGTTCGCACCTGTGGCGTCCAGTGCTTTGGGCGCAGTCGTGAGGCGAGCGATAGAGCGTGCGGTGATAGCCTCCATACGCGGTAGCCAATTGCTCGCGAGTGGAGGTTGATGGACCGCGTATGGAGGCAGCAGCGCTCTGCCATGCTACGACCTACGCGAACGGATCGAATTCTCGATCCTGGTTAATCACAGCTTTCGGCTGCGCTCGGGAAACGCCCGCCTTCTTTGGGGCTTGCCGGAGGATCTCTTCGACTTCTTCGCCGGTCTTCGCCTTTCGCACTTTCCGGAAGACGGCGAGCAGGTTCTCTTCCGAGTCGGAGATGTCGGCAAGCAGGTCCTTGCATTTGTTCAGCGGCGCGCGGACGGCGTTGATGTGATCGAGAATGAGGTCTTGGAGGGGGCGGCCGGATTTTCGGGGATACATCTTCATGCCATCGGAGCCTTTCAGACAAGCGGGTCTGGGGAAGCGGAGGAAGACGGGTTGAGCGAAGTGGGGGTGCTTGATTAGGATCGCGCCTTGCTCCAGCGAAGCCAGTTTTTCCTTAACCGCGGGGGTGAAATAGCTGTACGCAGGTTGAGCCAACTCCTCGGCTTCGACATGCCCAAAAGAGTGGGTGGCCGCGTTGCCCACGATCTCCTTGTCGACGCGGCTTCTGAACTGCTGCGCTCCGAAGAGTGTGAGTCCCAAATACCTGCCGCGCGAAGCGATCTCCTTGAGCGACTTGACCACGTAGGTTTCGGCCCCGCCGCTCGGCGCGTACTTGTTCAACTCGTCCACGACTACAATCAGCCGGCCGACCCCGAGCTCTCCGTTTTCCATCTTTTCCCGGAGCGACGTGATAAAGGCCGAGAAGACCAGGTCCTGCTCCTCAGAGTTCAGCATCGCGACATCGACCACGTAGAGGGTGTCGGGCTTGAACTCTTCATCGAACGGTCCTTCGGTGACGCCGTCCTCTGCGATGAGGCCGGCAAACCTGCCTCCGAGATTTCCGATCCGGTTGTACATCTTGCGGATCGTGAGCACGTTATGGGTGTCGATTTGGTTGATTTGGCCGCGCTCGCAGTAGTCGATCTGCTTCCGCACGACAGTCACCAGAGAACTGAGCGTGGTGGCCTTGAGGTAATCGCCTTCTCCGCCGATTTGGTGACCCCTCGTGGTTTCGACGAAGCGGTCATTGAGGTACTGGAGATAGCCGTCAGCTTTCGCGTCGAGGTCTTCTTTGTTGAGGAGCACTTCGGCGTGGCGAATGACGTCTTTGAGGCCAAATGTGAACGCCTTTGTCGGGTTTCCGTTGTACCCCTCCTCGTTGTTCCGCAAGGTGTTGAGGTCGGCGCCTCCCTTGGAAAGCGGTGAGTAATAGAAAACGTTTTTGAACGGACCAGCCTCGACTCCGCACGCGGCATACAGCTTGTGATCGTCGTCAGTGAGAAAACCTGCGGGAGGATCTTGGTCGACGTAGAGCAGGTCTCCGCCCTTTGTATTGAAAAGCAGCGCGGCAACCCCTTTTTCGAGCGCATTTGGGCCGTGATTGCACTTCTCGAAGATGGACTTGAGAAGGAACAGGATGTAGGATGTTTTGGCGGCCAGGCCGCTCGTTCCGGTGATGTTCAAGTGGCCGGATTCGGGACCGAGGAGGAAGTGGGAATGGAGATGGACTGCGACAGGCGCATCTTTGGGGCCGTAGCAGCCGGCGGGAATCCCGAACTCATCGGCGAAGGAGTCGGTGCGCAAGGCGGTGCGGACGTCCGCTTCATCGGCCAGAAAGACCTTGCCAATCGGAACGGCGCCAACGGGCTCGTCCGGTGTTCGGCGGAGGACAGCGGCCTGGAACACACGCATCTCTGGCCTTACGGTCGGCGGCTCGATTCCGGCGCGTCCGCCCATCGACATGAACTCGTGAAGCGGGCTCTCCAGGTCGTTAAAGCCGTGCGCCTCAACGACTGTTCCGTAGACAACGGCCTCATCCGAGAATACGCGGACCAGCGAGCCGATGCCAACGTTGGCGCCGGGCTCGGTCCAGAAGTAAAACGTGTAGGCGGTGTTGGGCCGCTTTTCGGTGCCGATTACTCTTCCGATCTCTTCCATTGTTGTTTTCAGATTCCTAGAATTGCGCGAATAGCCGAGTCCGAGGGTTGCCTAGCTTTCAAATGCTTCTCCACGAGACGGATTGGATAAAGCATCCGGTCGAAGCGTGCGTCGGGCAGGCTAAGCGGATCTCGTTCGGCCAAAAGCCACCCGCAGATCTCATCCACCTGCTCCATCATGTGCGAATCCGCCGGCAGCTCGATGCGGATCAACCCGTAGAGCGGACTCTTTCCGTCGGAGTCGAACAACCGCAAGTAAAAGCTGTACGCCTCTTTCCCTTGCAACTGGTTCCGCTCTCTCAGAAACAGGGGGGTCCGCTCACCCGGCTTGAGATCTAAGATGACTCTTATGCGCGCCTGGGAAGCAAAGTATTGGCGTTGGTGAGACTTGACCACCCCCACCATTTGCACGCCGTGAGGGGTCTGTTCGAGAACTTTCCCGATTCCTCCATCGATGAGCAGCCAGCCGTCGCGGAAGATGCGAGCCACTTGTGTTTCGCGCGCTTCCCTTCTCGCGGAAATCGCGTTTGCCATCCGTTGTCGCATGGTCAGTTCAGTGTCTGTCAGGCCGATGCCGACGGACACGAGAGCCATGTCTGGAGGGGCGGCGATGTTGGCCGACTCTGGCACGACCAGTTCCAGGTCGCCTGAATAGAACTGGGGGATGGGGGGCATTACATTGCGCTCTAGCCGCTCCAGGAGGCCGGCGGATGTGTGAGCCAAATACATTGGGGCCATGCCGGCGAAGCCTACAAGCCAGGAGCGTTGCGCACCGTCCAGAAAATGGGTGAACTCGCTGGCTCCTGTTGTCGGCACGGGAATCGCGGAGAACGGCTTGTCCTCCACCATCTCCGCATCCAGCGCAGGATCGGAGTCGGAGGTGAACTGCCCCAAGTCCTCGTCTCGCTGGGCAGGGGCGACAACTCGGACGTCAGGCATGCCTGCTAGGTGTTCGCGAAGGGTGAAGAGGGAGACGGGCATGGGCGTTACAAGCTTAACGCAGGGCGCTTCTTTGCCGATCTTCTATTTTTCTCTTTTTGTAATCCTGGCCCTTGAATATGAAGTGCTCTTGGTGCTCTGAGATTACAAGGGCGAAGACGTCCACGTCTTCGCCCTTCCGCCTTATTCAGCAAGGATTCTCTTAGGAGCCAGTCCCGAGTCGCTCCCAAAAGAATGTTGGGTTAGCAGGTTCAAACGGGTGAATGGAAACCTCGACACGAGGTCAACAGGCGAGGGCAGGCGGAGATTCCAGTCCCACGTGTCGAGGCAGCGGCCATATTTTCTAAGAGCACCACGAACGCTCCGTGTTCAAAAGACTCCGGATGACAAGAGGGGCGGCCCGTCGATTGAACCCTGGCGGCAATATCGCAATCAAACCGACCAAATGGAACTGCACAAGCACAGCGAGATCACTTCGAAAGACGATGAATTCTTTAAGGTTTTTGCCACCACCGAAAAGTGCCAGATCGCGCTGATGCGGCTTTTGCCGGACCAGAAGTCGGGCGAGTACGGGTCCGATCATCCGCAGGCTGACCAAGTGATGATCGTCATGGAGGGGCGCGGGCGGGCGAAAGTTGAGGACCGAAACGTGGAGTTGGAAGAGGGGGATGTCCTTGTGATTAGGGCCGGCGAGAAGCACCAAGTTGTAGCCGACGGAGCCACGTCGCTTCGAACGATGAACGTTTATGCGCCGGTCGCTTATCCTGACGAGCGTTAAAACGAAACGTGTTATCTCATTCTAGAGACAATCTCTAAAATTTCTCCAACCCCTTCAGGGTTGTT
Source organism: Armatimonadota bacterium (assembly GCA_025363835.1). GTDB lineage: Bacteria > Armatimonadota > Fimbriimonadia > Fimbriimonadales > Fimbriimonadaceae > JANYLD01. The sequence goes on along the minus strand of JANYLD010000176.1, from coordinate 1,933 downwards.
CTTTTGAGGCGTGCTTTCCGGGGGTGTCGCGTTCCACCTGCGCGAAGTGAAACGCTCGACCCCCGGCTACTTCTTTGAACCCCTACCGGATGCTCGGACGGATCGGAGATTTCGCGATGGTTTCTTGTAGGAGATCTGACGAGCGATCGGCAGAGCCAAGCTTCTGATTCGGAACCAATGTGCGTAAGCCAGCGCCGAACATCGCCTAGAAGGCGATGCTACATTCCGCTATACAGACGCCACCCTCAGCTTCTCCAACAGCTCTTTCTCCCGCTCCAAAGTCATCCCGACTTTCAAGGGCTGGGCGCCTCTTGACTTCACCCACTCGGCGGTCTCTCGAACGGTGTCCTCAAGCGGCGTAAAAGTAAGTCCTTTTGACACGGCTCGGGAGTTGTCGCCTCGCATGAAAGAGTCGGCGGAGGTATCCACGCCGTGGTAAAGAGGAAGGTCCACGTTTGGCTGGCAACCGGCATCCTCGAGCTCTTTCGGATCGATCCACACCAGCTCGGTGTCGACGCCTAAAGCGGCCTTGGCCCTGTTCAAAAAGGACTCCCATGTAAGGGGTTGCTCTGGACCGCAGACGTTGTAGGTTTCCGGGGCGTTCTGCTCCAGAACGCTCACACAGAACCGGCCGATGTCCCTCGCATCCACCACCTGCAGGGGGGAATCCGTACGCCCGCCGGCGATCATTTGGCCGCCTTGAGCGAGGCGCCAAGGGTAGTAGGTGAACCGGTCCGAGGGATCGTAGGATCCGACGATGAAACCGGGGCGAATGATGAAGGCACGAGGGCCGTAGACCTCATTCACCACGTCTTCGCAAAGGACCTTCAGTCCGCCATAAGTTTCGCCTGTAATCTCCTCGACGGTCTCGTCCTTCAGTTTGGCCCTTCGGGTGTTCTCGTCGGTGGTGTAGGCGCCCGGCTCGGGGTCGTAAACGCTGATCGAGGAGATGTAAAGGTAGTTCTTTACGGAGTTCTTGAAGAATTCGGATGAAGCCCTTACTACCCGCGGAACGTAGCCTGGCGTGTCGATTACCGCGTCCCACGTCCTGCCCGCGAGCTTGTCGAGCTCGCCGTCCCGGTCACCATAAACGCGTTCCACCTGACCCTCAAACAGGTCAGCGCCTTCCTTTCCACGGTGAAACAGGGTGACCTTGTGGCCACCGGCCAGAGCCGATTCGACGATGCGGCGGCCTAGAAAGCGAGTGCCACCGATAACGAGCAGGTCCATGGGGACATTCTGCCACGGCTCGCCACCTTTTTCTGTGCTTTTGTCAACTCGAGCGAGTCCGTGGGTCGAGGGACCTGACTGGAAGTCTCCGCCTGCTCCCATAACGCTCTGTCACTGCGACGTCATGCTCTCGTAAGAACACCCCGAGGGGAAGGTTCTGGGCACCCCTCCCGGGTGCGAGGGTGGGGGAGCCTTCCGGTGGTCTGCAATTCCGCCTCCGCAGACTACGGCGAGATTGCTGCGACACACCGGCTACCTTCCTCTGACCCCTGCGGGGTCGCAAAGCCTGATACGTTTGACTCGCAAGTCCCCGTGTTGAATGGCTCCGGGATGACAATTTCTCTTAAAAAGAGTAGGAGGAAGAGACACTAACGGTTCGCCAAGCTCATTCCATCCGTCTGCATCATCGTCAACCAAGGAAGTGACGACGATATGTGGATGTGCCCCCGGTGCCAGGAGATCAACGACGATGCGAACGCGGTTTGCCATAAATGCGAAACTGCCAAGCCGATGACGATGCCGCCACCTGTGGCCGGTGGGCCGCCACCTATGCAGCCCCCGATGCAACAGCAAGTTCGCCGAGGGCCGCAACTGGTGCCCACCGCGGTGGTCCACGACCAATATCACACGCCGTACAGGATTGACGGTGAACTCGTTCCCGTCCTCAGCGTTACCCTCGGGCCGATGCCGATCTACTTCGAAC
>JANYLD010000175.1 GCA_025363835.1 Armatimonadota bacterium | reverse complement strand
CTGGCGACATCATTCAGATGCGAGACGTCATCATCGAACACGAAGAGGAGTCTCAGGAGTACGTCACCAAGGAAACGATCGATGCCGACCACCACACCGCGATCGTCTCCAAAGTCTCCCCAGACGGCCTGACCTACGATGTCATCGAACAAAACGCCAACGAAGAGCCGACCGTCACCACCGGCCAGCTCCACCTAGCCGACATGAAGCAAGGCTACATGCTCGTCTACCGAGCCGTCACCGACGACACCCCCGACAACGATCCCAACACCGACCCACGCCTTCAAGGCCAAGCCGATACCAACAACCACCGCACCCACCGAACGATTCACGCCCGCAGGTCACCTACCACCCACCACTCCAAACACGCCCGCCGAGCGCCCGCAAAACGACACCGCAGCAAGCGCTCCTAGCATCCGCCTTCCAGGCGATTCTTCTGACTACCAAGTCTCGCGCCCGGGAATCAATCCAAAGAGTCCCCTCTGTGCGACTCCGTGCCCTCCGTGTCCTCCGTGTCCTCCGTGTTGAATTTCCCGTAAGACCGACTAATGCCGGTTCCCCGCCTTGCCGACCCATATTTCAGCTCCTTCTTCCTCTCTCGCTCCAAACCACGAATCCCACATTCCACATCCGGCCCCCTCTGTGCGACTCCGTGCCCTCCGTGTCCTCTGTGTTGAATTCCCGTAGAACCGATCAATGTCGGCGCCCCCAGTCCCGACCCACGTTTCAAATCCCCTTCCAACAGCAGCTTCCGCCTCCCACATCCTCACCACCCACCAACCACCAACCACCAACCCGAAAAAGCCATACTCCAAACCATGACCGCGACCGCCTCAAAAGCGCGAATCCAGCGTCTGGCCCAAGTCCTTCAAGACACCGGAATCGACGCGTTCTTCGCCTGCACTCCGATCTCCATGGGCTACCTCGCAGGCTTCAAAGAGTACGGACACGAGCGATTCATGGCCCTGGGCATCAACACCGAAGGTCAAGTGGTCCTCATTTGCCCGGCCCTCTCCGTCGAGCAAGCCAAGAAGTCCGGGTTGGAAGACGTCCGCTCCTGGCCCGACGGCGAGGATCCTCTCACCCTCTTTCGAACCCTCGCCTCCGAATGGAATCTCCGGTCAAGCATCCTCGCTGTCGACGACGAGATGAGCGCCCGCCAACTGCTCGAGATGCAGTCCGTTCTCCCCGCCGCCCTCTTCAAGCCCGGGCAACCAGTCATCGGCAACCTCACGCGCAAGAAGGATGGGCAAGAGCTCGCCGCAATGCTCAAAGCCGCCGAGATTGCCGACCAAGCCCTCGCCGCCGGCCACAAAGCCATCCGCATTGGCGCCACCGAAGCCGAAGTCTCCGAAGCCCTCTCGAACGAGATGCGCAGACTGGGCGGCAAGCCCACGTTCGCCATCATCGGAGCCGGCAAGAATGGAGCCGAACCGCACCACCTGACCGACGACACACGGATCAAGGAAGGAGACGTCATCATCCTCGACTTCGGCTGCGACGTCGAGGGATACCAAAGCGACATCACCCGCTGCGCCTCGTGCGGCCCCGCCTCAGAAGAAGCTCAAAAGGTCTATAGGATCGTCCTCGAAGCCCACAACGCCGCCCGGTCCAAAATCCACCCCGGCGTCACCCCCGAAGCCATCGACCATGCCGCCAGACAGGTCATAGAACAAGCCGGCTACGGCGAGTTCTTCATGCACCGCACCGGCCACGGCATCGGCATGCAAGGCCACGAAGCCCCCTTCATCGTCCAAGGCAACACCACCCCCCTAGAAACCGGAGAGTGCTTCAGCATAGAACCCGGCATCTACCTCCCCGGCAAGTTCGGAATCCGGATCGAAAACATCGTCACCGTAACCGAAACCGGGCACCGCAGCCTGAACGAGGAACCGGCAGAGACCCTCGCTCAGATCTAAGATGGACCCCAAAGAGGACATTCGTTCCCATGACGAACTCAAAACTGCAATCGATGGTGGCATTTCTGACCTGGATGCAGGTCGCTATATCGAGGGAACCTGCGAGGAGTTGCTCGAACTACCCCTGAAAAGGCGCTAGAGAACAATGGAAGGCCACGGCCGACGAACGTCAACAAAGCTTTAGGTTCCCCTCTCCTTGCGAAAGAAATCCTCCGCAGCGAAGCGGAGGAGGACGAGAGAGCAGGGGGAGGGGCCAGGGGTGGGGTTCCGGTCTGGAGGAATTTCTCAGCCTAGAGCCAATTCCCCTAAACCCGAGCACCTAAACCTAAGAGCCGAAAGCCAAGAGCCTAGAGCCAAGAGCCCAAAGCCAACCCAAACAAAAGCAGGGGCCAAGCGCTATGCGCTCAGCCCCTGCTGCTCTCTTTCGGGGTCTCGAAAGTCTTACTTCTTAGCGCGACGCCGCGCCATCAGACCGCCAACGCCGATCGCCAAAGCAGCCATCGTCATCGGCTCAGGCACCACACCGCCGCCGCTACCGCCGTGCGTCGAGCCACCGATGATCGGCAGCGCCAGCAAGGGCAGCAAAGGCAGGCCCTGGGCAGCAGTCGTCGTCACCACCGGAGTCGTCACCGGCGGCATTACGGCCACCTCAGGGACGACCGGCGGAGCCGGCGCCAAAGCTAACGGGATTGTCGGGACCAATTCAGCCTGCGGCACCGCCATGGGCACCGAACCGGAAGGACCGCCGCTCACGCTCTCCTCGGGAATAACGCCGGGAGGCGCACCCACCAGCGGGTTACCGCATCGGGCTCGCAGGATCGGGTTGCCGTTCATGTCGGCAAAGACCAGCTCACCTTTGCGCAATCGCTGCGTATGGGCCTTCAGCTCTCCTCCGGGAGGAATGCTGTAAATGGTGTAAACGTCGTCATGTTGCAGCCGCATAGGATGCAGAGTCCGGAGGTAGGTGTAAAGCTGATCCTCGGACATCTGGAAGTGACGCTCGTAAGAATCCCGGATATTCGGGTCTGCTTTCACTTCTGCTATGAGCTGATCGGTTGTATGAACCGACTCATTTAAAAAGGAGTTACGTCCGGGGTGTTGCGCCATGCTCATAGTTGCCAGCGCAGCGAAGACCCCGATCATCGCTCCAAAACGAAATACCGCTTTCATTAATGCTCCTCTCCAATGGGCCGGCATCCTTGTGGATGCTCGACACTCCCTAACGGGCAAACCTAAACAGCTTGCGCGGATGATGGATCCATCCTAGATCCAATTCACCCTGCACGATTTCTCTCTATTAACTCAAGAGCGTCGTGCGCGGCTGCTTGTTCCGCCTCTTTCTTCGATCGTCCCGTTCCTTCACCTATGGCGACATCGCCAACTAGTACTTGTACGGAGAACAATCTCTCGTGCGCAACTCCCGACTCTTTCGTTATACGATACTGCGGCGTCTTACGCCAAGTCGCCTGCGCGACCTCCTGCAGTTTCGACTTATGGTCGTTGGGACTCACGTCGCCCCCGCTCACAAGCATCAAATAGTCGTGTAGTTGCTCTAGAACGAACCACCTAGCAACTTCCATGCCACTCTCGAGATACACAGCCCCGATAACGGCTTCGAAGACGTCCGCTAGAATCGATGGCCGGGTTCTCCCGCCCGTCGATTCTTCGCTTGGACTCAGTTCGATGTATGCGTCCAGGCCAAGCCTCAATGCCGTCTCTGCAAGAGGACCCTCCTGCACGACGCTCGATTTGGCCTTACTTAGCATCCCTTGATCCCACGTTAAATGGTGCTCGTAAAGATACTGGGCGATAACCAAACCTAGCACTGAATCCCCGAAAAATTCCAGTCTTTCATAGCTATCGGGCACGGGATCGTCGGTCGACGACCGGTGGCACATGGCGAGCCTGAAAAGCTTGTCGTTTCTTAAGGGAATTTCTTTCGGGATCATGCGGAAAGCTCTTGAAGAGCGTTGGCAATGCGTTCAATTCCACGCCGGATATTCTCCCGGCTGGCCGCATAGCTCATGCGGATGTGACCCGGCGCCTCAAAAACAGTTCCCGGCACCGTGGCCACCATTGCCTTGTCCAGAAGATGCTCGGCAAGGCAGATATCATCCGTGATCCTTCCTCGTAGGTAGGCGCTTAAATTCGGTAGGGCATAAAACGCGCCCTTCGGCATAGAAACATCGACGTTCGGGATCTCCCGTAGGAGCCCAATAATGAGATCGCGGCGTGCTTCAAACTCCGCTCGCATCGGCTCGCATTGATCGCTGGGCATCCGAAAAGCCTTGACCGCGCCCTTTTGGGCAAACGAGTTCGGGTTGCTCGTCACCTGGTCCTGCAAGTTCGTCATCGCCAAGGCCACCGGTTTGGGCGCCGCCGCAAACCCGATCCTCCAGCCCGTCATTGCATAGGTCTTGCTGCACCCGCCCACGGTGACCGTCCGCTCCGCGATGTCGGAGCCAAGAGAAGCAATGCTCGTCGCCTTCTCCCCGTAGACCAGCCGGTCATAAATCTCATCCGAGATCACCCAAAGATCGTGCCGTAAAGCGAGCTGTGCGATCGCTTTCGTCGTCTCCCGGCTATACAACGCTCCCGAAGGATTGGAAGGGCTGTTGAGCACAATCGCCCTCGTCCGCGGCGTGATCTTCTCTATGATCTGCTCTGCAGTCGGCGTGAATCCAGTGCTCGCATCGGTGTGCACTACCACCGGAACCGCCCCCGCCAGCCGGGCTTGCTCCGCGTAGGTCATCCAATAAGGCGCGATCAATAGGACCTCGTCACCCGGCTCGAGCAGCACCATCATGGCGTTATACAAACTCTGCTTTGCCCCGCAGGACACCACCACGTTCTCAACCGCGGCCGCAACCTGATTCTCCACCGACAGCTTGTGGATGATCGCCTCTTTTAAATCTTTGATGCCAGAGGTTGGCGTGTATTTGGTAAACCCCGAGTTGATCGCCTCGATCGCAGCCGCCCGAATCGGTTCCGGAGTCTCAAAATCCGGCTCCCCCGCGCTCAGCGAAATAACATCAACCCCCTCCGCCTTCATCGCATTGGCCCGCGCCGCAATGCTAAGCGTCGGAGACGGCTTCAACATGCCTGCACGAGTCGAAAGGCTAAGAGTGTTCAAGGGTGTTTTCAGTTTACTCCCCCTGTTTGGTTGCTTGGTTGCCGGTTGCTTGGTTGCTCGGTTGCTCGGTTCTTTCGGATTGGACGCCGACTTCTTCGGTTGAAGGCGCTTGTGCGTGGTTCGAAGGATGAGGGTGGTGGAAGCGGGGGATTTGGGATTTGTAGCACAGGTTTCCAGGGAAAAGGAAGGCGGAAAGCGGGGAAATTGGGGTTTGTAGATAGCGTTAGGATTTGTCAAGATTTTTCGAGCCAAGGCTGATGGCGGATGTGGACGGCTGCCGACCTCCTTATGAGCTTGTGCATTACGGCGGTAGCGGCTTGCTTGTGGGTTCTTCCCTTGGAGCGAAGACGCGCATAGAGATTTTTGAATTCCGGAATCCTAGCGGAGGCGCTCAAAGAGGGCATGAAGAAGGCGTTTCTGAGATGAGGATTACCTCCATGGATGTGAGCGGCTTCCTTTAGGGATCCAGATTCCTTAGTGCAGGGACTGACGCCGGCGTAGCAGGCGACCTGCTTGGACTTAAACCCTTCTAGATTCTCTGGCAATTCGCTGACAACGACCCTAGCTGTCTTGGGCCCAATTCCGGGAATGGTTATCTGGTGCTCGTACTTGGCTTTAAGGGTTTCGCATTTCCCAACGAGGGCCAGCCACTTTGCCTCCAACTTTCGGATTTCCTTGCCGAAGAAACGAATGAGACGCTCGTCTGCGTCCCTGGCGAGCTTGCACCGGGCGGGAGTGTTCACTCGGTTCTTAGTCCTGCCAAGCAACGCGGTCAGCTCCTGCACCTGCCTAGAGATGTCCCTGAGGTCATCGTGCAGCTTTGTTCTTGGCACTTGCGATCTCACTTTGGAAACTTCGAGCATCTGGGCGATGACCTGGGCATCAACCTTGTCCGTCTTGCTGGATATCCCAAGCCCTTTGGCCAGATCCCGAGCTTGCCGAGGGTTGAGAACGAGGCAACCCTGGCCGTGCTCATCCAAGTAACGGACCAGCTCTTTGTGATGGCTTCCAGTTGCCTCCACAGCGGCTCGGATTCCAAGCCCTTCAGCTTTGGAGGATGCCCAAGCCAGAAGCTCGGCGTGACCCTCGGCGCCGTTGTTGAAGCTCGATCGGTGTGTCTTATCTCCGACCAAGATGCAGGCAACAAGTGATTTCATCGATACATCAATGCCCAAAAGGGCGAGTAATCTAGACATAGATAGCGCTCCCTAGGCCCACGGCCCACGGCCCAGGCGAGCTCTACTCTTCGGTTTGATCGCCGGAGAGGCGTTGGACGAGGATTTCTTCGGCGTTCCTACCGATAATGTCCGAGTACTGCTCGTCTTCAGTTTTGTGGTTGGGGAGGACGGTGACTTCTGTGGTGGTTTGGAGGAGGCAGGGCTCGGCGAGATTGGAGGCGTGCACGCTGTCGGGTTGCTCGGAAGGCTGAGGGATGAGG
>JANYLD010000143.1 GCA_025363835.1 Armatimonadota bacterium | reverse complement strand
CGCCTTCCGCCTTCCGCCTTCCGCCTTCCGCCTTCCGCCTTCCGCCTTCCGCCTTCCGCCTTCCGCCTTCCGCCTTCCGCCTTCCGCCTTCCGCCTTCCGCCTTCCGCCTTCCGCCTTCATCCTTCATCCTTAAAGCGAGTTTTTCCAAGGATCGCCCCCGTCCTGAAGCGTGTCGATCTTCATGTCGGCGATTCTGAGGCGGCCGCTGAGCACTCGAGCTAGGTTGGCGAGGATGACGAAGCCGACCTGTCGGTTGGAGTTCATGTAACCGCGAAGGAGCTTGGCGGGAATCCGGGCCACCTTGGTGAGGCTGAGGCAGACGACTTCGGCAGACCGCGGACGATCGTCTATCAAAGACATCTCGCCAAGTACGCTACCGGGTCCAGGTTCGGCTAAAACGTCGCCGTCTTGGGTTAAGACTTGCACGTTGCCGTCGAGAACGACGAACAAGTCGCTGCTCTTCTCGTTAATGCGAATCAATGTCTCGCGGGCGAGATGGGTCTCTTGGATGCCCATCGCCCAAACCTCGGATATAGCCTCCGGCGGGAGGCCGCAGACGAGGTAATTGGATTTGAACGCTTCTTGCGGGTCTAGCATCCGGACAATATTGTGCAGCACATATAGCCATCAGGGGCTGCGTACTGCAATAAACTACGCGCGATGCGCAAAGCCGAGAGGATTATCCGTTCTATGTTCATGCTGGGGAGTTCCTTCGCTCTACTCACTGCCCTCTCGTGCGCTAATGGCAACCAAGTTGCCCACACCGTGCAGGCGGCTGCAGCAACTCCTAAGACTCCTGTGCTGACTCAAGTCGGGAGCGTTGCCAACCAGACGGCCGACTTCGATCAAGTAGGCGACCATTATCAGGCCTTCGAGCCCCACTTTTGGGTTCGACCGGGCTTCAAAGTCACGACGGCGGCGACGGGCCTGCCGAACGCCAGGTTCATGGCCTTCGACGACAAAGGCATTTTGTATCTCAGCCAACCGGAGCGAGGAAAGATTACTACTCTGAAGCTGGTAAACGGGCAGTATCAAGAGTTGAACACCTACATGTCCAACTTGCCGTTTGTGCAAGGGCTCCAATTTAAAGATGGATGGATGTGGGTTTCTCAGTCTCAAAAGATCCTTAAAACTCGGGACACCAACGGTGACGGCAAAGCGGATGAAGTCATTACCGTGATGGACAACCTGGCGGGAGGCTCAGGGCACTGGTGGAGGTCCTTGCTAGTCACCGACGACAGCATTTACACGTCAGTTGGAGACCCGTCCAACATCAGCGATCAAACTGATACGGACCGAGAAAAGGTTTGGAAATACAGCCTGGACGGAAAGACGCGTGAGATTTGGTCCACAGGAATTCGAAACACAGAAAAGCTGCAGTTAAGGCCGGGGACGAATGAAGTGTGGGGCGGTGACCAGGGCAGCGACTGGTACGGCGCGGGATACGGCGACCGGCAGGGCAAGCAACCGATTACCGACTTTAACCCGCCGGATGAGTTCAACCACTACGTCAAGGGTGGCTTTTACGGGCACCCGTTCATCATCGGAAATCGAATTCCTCGGCTTGAATATGCGCAAAGGCCGGACATCATCGATTTGGCCGAGAAAACCATCCCGCCCGCTTGGTGCTTTGGCCCCCACTGGGCGGTGGACGGCTGGACGTTCTACACCGGCAGCCAATTCCCCCCCGACTGCAAAGGCGATGCCTTCTGCGGACTGCACGGCTCATGGAATCGGCTGGTCCCCTCGGGCTATCGGATCGAGCGAATTCTCTTTGACAAGGTCACCGGCGTTCCTTACGGAAGCCAGCTCATCGTCGGATGCTTGGACCCGAACAAGAAGGTGCTGTCAAGGCCCGTCGATGTTATTCAAGCGTCTGACGGCAGCTTGCTGTTCTCATCGGACACCAAGCAGGCTATCTACCGGCTGGAATATGTAGGCGGCTAGTTTAAGTTGTGAGCGTCTGCCTCGGTCTGAGCTGTTTTGCCTTTGGCAGCATCCGTTCGTAACTTCTCCCAAGCGGCCTGGCCTTTGTCCGTTAGGATTCGTGGCGGCTGATCGGCGAGGATGGCGAGCACCGCGTCGTCCGGAAACATGGAGCGACCTTCCTGAACAGCTTGGATCATCTTCTCTCGCTCGCCCAGGTCTCGGTAGCAAAGGCCCAGCCAGCGGTAAACCTGAGTCGCTTCCTCCTTTTCATCGTCACGAAGAGTGCCTCTGTATTTTACGGCAGACACTCTGGAGAGCTCCAAATATTGAACTGCAGTGTGCAGGTCCTTCTTGCGTGTGATGTACGTGAAGGCAAGTTCGTTTAGGATGGAGATGCTCTCCGGATTCTGCTTGAGGCCCTCGTTGAGAAACTGGATAGCTTTCTCGGTCCCGTTGTTGCTCCGGTCTCTGGCTATGACCGTCGAACCTACAGTCCAGCCTTCGATGAAGTTCGGATCGATCCAAGTCATCAATCGGAACAGCGGAATGGCCTGCTCCGGGTTGTTGTGAGAGTGGTTCTTCATCGCCTTATATGGCGCGGTGGCTCGGTCCAAGTCTCCAAACCAGCCTCGGAAGTCGCGGTGTGGCGAGGGGATCGACGTGACGACGGAATCCTCGTTAAGCGCCTTGCTCAAGTCTTTTTCCGAGGTTCCAACTCCTTGCATTCCTGCCCGTTTCTCCGAATTGGTAAGTGGGCGAAGCTCAACACCGTTGTGGAGATAGAGGTCTGTTCGCAGCCATAGCCAGGACGAGGTGTTGGTCCTGAACTGCCCGAGGAGCGAGGCGGAGGCGCTCGTGTCGTTCACGTCTAATCCCGCAACCGGGTGCGGAGGGTCAATAACCGTTCTCAAGTTCGTCGCGTTCCAGCCCGCCGCCAGGGCGAGCGAGCACGCGAAGCCGACGACTAAAGGCACGTTAGCCATCAGACTGCCTGCCTCCGGAACTTAGCCCAGGCAATGAGGACCATCGCGCCAGTGTAGGTGGCCATATAAAGGAAAAGCTGAAGGACTACGGCGCCCGAGACGGGAGACCAGCCGATGTTGGCCGCTCGGCCACCGAGATCGAATACGCCGAGTTGGGGCAGCGCTGCTGCGATCAGTTTATAGATCCATTGGGTTGCCGGTCCGACTCCGTTGTAAGCCATGATCAGACCGCGGACGATCACTCCGGAGCCGAAGGCGAGGATGATGCTCATCGTCGCGGCGGCTTGCGGCGTCATATAGGCGCTGAACGTTAAGCTGAGGGCGCAGAGGACCACGAGGCCCATCATCTTGATGATGATGTACTGGATCATGATCGGCTCGAACTGCACGTGGAAAGTGGTGAGCGCCACCGCAGTCAAGGCGCAGAGCATGAGGAAGGCGATCCAAGTGACGATCACCGCGCCAAGCAGCTTGCCGATCAGAAGATCGAGGCGGCTGATGGGGCGGGCGAGCAAAGGATACAGCGTTCGCTGCTTGATCTCTTCAGGAAGCAAGCGGCAGGATGTAAGAACTGCTACCACCGCGGAGAAGAGGCTCAACACGGAGGCGGCCAAGTCCTTGGCAAAGAGCTGCAGGCCTTGGACTCCGAAGAAGCCAAGCGCGCCCGATGCGAGCAGGATGAGAAAGCCGAGAATGGCAACGACCCAAAGGTCCTTGCGTCGGATTGACTCTAAAACGACGGCTCTGGCAAGAGCTCTGTAGATGCGGAACTTCATGCTGCCCTCCGAACGGTTTCGATAAAGTAGTCTTCCAAAGATCCTTCCTCAGCGACGACGTCAACCAGTGTTCCGCCTGCGGCCTGCACCTTTTCCAGGGCAGCCATCAGTTGCGCTTTGGTGGTGAATCGCTTGGAGAAGGTTTGGCCTTGAGCAACAGTCCAGCCTTGGCCTAAAAGCGCGTCTGGGTTTTGCCCCGCGTAAGTCAAAACGTATTTGCGAAGCTCGTCCTTAAGGTCATGCATCTCTCGCTCCTCCACCAACTTTCCTTCGTGGATGAGGAGGATGCGGTCGCAGAGCATGTCGACTTCGCTCAGCTCGTGGCTGGAGAAGAAGAGGGTTGCGCCTTTGGACTGTCGGTCCTTCAGGATCGTGCGCAGCTCTTTGCGTCCAACCGGGTCCAGGCCGCTCGTGACTTCATCAAGCACGAGCAGCTCTGGATTTCCGAGAAGGGATTGGGCGATGCCAACCCGCTGAAGCATTCCCTTGCTCAGGCTTCGGTTCTGCTTCTTCATGGCGGCTTTGAGACCAACGGTCTCGAGGAGCGTTTCCGCTTCGGTTTGAAGCGCCTTCCCTTTCAAGCCCTCAAGCTCGCCATAGAGTCTTAGTGTTTCAAGAGGTGTGAGGTATGGGTAATACAGCGCGACTTCGGGAAGGTATCCCATTCGGGACTTCGCTTCCAGTGAGCCGGCTTCCAGGCCAAAGACCTTAGCTTCGCCGCCACTCGGCTGCACAAAACCCATCAATGCCTTAAGTGTTGAACTCTTGCCTGCGCCGTTCGGACCGAGGAAGCCCACGACCTCGCCGCGAGCTACTTGGAAACTGAGGCCTTTAACAGCCTCTTGCCAGCTTCCCTTCTTTGTCCGATATCTAACACGCAGGTCTGTCACCTGTATTGCCGCATCCATACCTGTGTTAATCATCGGCATGGGCTTTTCAGAAACACAGGGATGTTTACTGGGATTTTATTTCGCGCGATCGGGAATCGCGCGCAGGCTTGATTGTCAAGTGCTGAGTGCTGAGCCTTGAGCCTTGAGCTTTGAGCTTTGAGACTTGAGCCTTGAGCGTTCTCATCCCTCAACCAGCCCAACCGGGTTGAGGGTTTCTATATGCAGTTGAGGGTGGGTTCAGCGCTCGTTCTGACCCTCAACCCGGTGGGCGGGTTGAGGGATGGAAGCTCCGGCTAGTGCGTCGGTTCGCTCGGCGCCTTGAGGATGTATTGGATTCCGGGGGCGACGATGAGGAAGCCGACGAATGAAATCAGAGCTCTGGGCATCATGTCCAGGGGTTGAAGGAGCACGAAGAGCAGCAAGCCAAAGACGGCGCCGAGGACGGTGCAGATCGTGACCGCGAGAAGCCAACCGTCAATCAAGCCGTGCATGAGCTGTTTCACGCTTATGTTTTACCATTTGGTCGCCTGCGGCTGCCTCCAGCCGCGGACCATCAATCTCCGCTCGCTCCGAATCGGCGACCGCATATGGAGGCTTACCTCGCCTTGCATGCATTCAGAAATTCCTCGGTCACTCGACAGCCAACAGCCCGTACAAGCCTCCATACGCGGTCTTCAATTGGGAGCGAGCGGACATTGATGGTCCGCGTATGGAGGCAGCCGCCGCCCGCGACTAATTTAGGTGCACCCAAATCACCTCATCACATGCTCTCATCATCCCTATTTAAGCGGCTTTCGGCCGGCCCAAAGGTTGCCCGAGAAGACCCAGTCGTGGGTGTTGCCGGGAATCTCGGTCCAACTTGCGTAGACGTATTTGGAGTCCGCGCTGCAACTGATGAAGTCCATCGGTGGCCTGCGGGCAGCGTAATCCTGGGAGACGGTTTCAGATTTGCCAAATCCGCGGGCGAGGTGGTCCATTTGAATGTGGCGCACGCGCCAGTTGGCGAGAGGTGTGTCCTTGTCTTTCGTCGTCGAGGCGCCGTCGCGGTTGTCGGTGAAGACAAGATGCACGTGGCTCTTGGCGTCTGCCGCAAGCCAGGGCAGGTTCTGAATGTAATAGGGATAAGCGAGGCTTTCGCCACCTTTCTTGCGGAATTCTCGAATCGCGTCCTGGAGTTCCTTTGGCGACATCGTAATGTGGCCCGCGTTAAAGGTGTTGCCGCCGTCAGTGCTGACCGCGAAGTGGCGCACAAACACCGTTGAGGACTTGCCGTCCACGTTAACCACCTCGTAGCCTGGATAGTCCACAACCACGCCGTTTTTGCCAACCGCAAGCATGCTGCCAAGAATCCACCGCTCCTGCGTGTCTACCGCTTTACCACCGACCTCCTTTGGAAAAGTGGCGACTGTAACCGGGAGCGAGAAAGTCTTGCCTTGGTCGTCGCTGTGGGCGACGCGGAAGGAGTCGATCGTATTGCTGTCCGTAGTGACTTGCCACATGCAATAGAGCCGCCCGTTCTGTCCGTAGGCGATGTAAGGGTCAACCGCGTAGCTCTTGTCCGGCTCTTGGTCAACGCGGGTCCGATCAGAGTAGGTCTTTCCGTTGTCATCCGAGGTGACGAGGAAGACGCCTTTGGAATTAGGCCCGCCAATGTAGCCGTCAGAGAAATCCATGAACAGGCGTTCCGTCTTGGGATCAACCGCCATCCACTCCCGGTCGAGCCCGCCCTTTACGGCTTGGCCTGGTTCGTTATTTACCGCAAAGTCGGAGGAGAACCATGACGCTATTCCGCTGATTCCGTTCCTCAAATACGCCGTGTTTACGTGGCCGTTGGGACGGGGGACGACACAAAGGTCGCACTGGCCATCCGAAAACTCCTTGATCTTGGAAAACTTTGCGCCCCAGTCGCTACTCTTGAAGAGAGCGCAAGGGCCATGGGCGGTGAGGTAGACGTTTCCGACTCCGTCTGCTGCAATGGTTGACTCGCCGCCTTTGTCGACGAGGTGGACATCGGTCCATTGAGCGTTGGCGGCTTGGAGGGCGCCGAGGACAAGGAGGGACGTTAGGGATCGTATGAGCATTGTAGTTGTGATCGAGTGTGATGTATTTTTACGATTCATTTCTGCGGTTTGCGCCCGACGAAAAGATCTCCAGTAAAGATTTGCGCACTGGGATAGTCGGCGTTGGAGTTGGGCGTTTCGGTCCAGCTTGCGTAGACGAATTTGGAGTCGGCCGCGCACGAGATGAAGTCCATAGGAGGTCGTCTGGCCGCGTAATCTTCCGAAAGAGGTTCGCTTGCCCCGAAATCGCCGGGAAGCGCATCGCTTTCGGCATAGCGGACACTCCAATTGGCGAGGGGGTGGACGGAGGTTGACGCGGCGCCATCGCGGTTATCGATAAAGACGAGGTGGATGTGGCCGGCAGGGTCTGCGGCCAGCCAAGGAAGGTTCTCGATGTAGTACGGGTAAGCGAGGTTCGCCCCGCCCTTCTGATTGAACCGTCGCACGGCAGCGGACAGTTCCAGTTTTGAAAGCACTGCGCGGCCCGGACCGAATGTTTGGCCGCTGTCGGTGCTAACTCGGTAATGCTGCAGGAAAACCTTGGTCGGTCTGCGATCCACGGTGACGATCTCGTATCCGGGATAGGTGATGACCACCTTATCTGGTCCGCTCGCTGTGATCGATCCAAGAATCCATCGCTCTTGGGTGTCGACCGGCTTTCCGGCGACCGCCTTATCAAAGGTGGCAAGCGTCTGGGGGATCGAAAATGTCTTGCCCTCGTCATCCGAGTACGCGAGACGGAACGCATCGATCGTGTTGTAGTCGGTGCTGACCTGCCACATGCAAAGAATCCTGCCTGCCGGAAGGCGCGTGATGTAAGGGTCCACGGCGTAACTGTTGGCCGGTTCTCGATCGACCCGCACAGGCTTCGAGAAAGTGTTGCCGTTGTCGTCGGATTTGACTAGAAACACTCCCTTGGACTTAGGACCGCCAATGTAGCCATCCGAGTAATCCATGAAGATGCGTCCGGTGGTCGCGTTGACTGTGGTCCACTCCCGATCGTAAGGCCCCATTGGATCTGTGCCTCGGTTGAGTGTTTGAGCAAAATCCGTGGAGTACCAAGTCCCAATCCCGTCGATTCTTGTGCGGCCATAAACGAGGTTGACATGGCCGTCGGGGCGCGCCATTACAAACATATCGCCAAGGGCGTCAGGAAAGGTTTGGGTTGGCTTGAAGTTGCCACCCCAGTCGGTGCTCGTGAAAAGGGTGCACGGCAGGTGGCCAGTTACGTAAACGTGGCCAATGCCGTCGGTGGCGACCGTCGTTTCACCACCTTGCCCAATCTTTTGAGTTTGCCACTGGGCGGTGGCATGCGCGAGGAGCGCGAAAAAGGAGAGAGGGACTAGAAGCGGACGCAAGTGCATGGGTTCACCAATGGGACACGTGATTTTGACTGGAAGTGGCGTGCAACCGCGCGAGTGGGTGCACACCAATTTATGACGCGCACCCAAGGCCTGTCTTACGGGAGAGTTACTTTTTGGGCTCTATTAGCTTTTCGGCGT
The DNA here is from genome assembly GCA_025363835.1 of Armatimonadota bacterium. Lineage (GTDB taxonomy): Bacteria > Armatimonadota > Fimbriimonadia > Fimbriimonadales > Fimbriimonadaceae > JANYLD01. The sequence goes on along the minus strand of JANYLD010000143.1, from coordinate 6,262 downwards.
CGGCGCATATGCGAGCAACACTGCCTGTATCGAAGGATTCTAAGCACGTTAAACTACAGAAACGCATGAACAAGGCAACTTTAAGTCGCAAAGAACTATTGATCTCGGCAGCTGCACTGGGCTTGGCACTGAGTATGCCAAAAGCTGCATTAGCACAGGGTGCTGCAACGCCGCGATCGGAAATCACCATCGATGATTTGAAGGTTGCCCAAAAGCTGGCAGGCTTGGACTTCTCTGACGACGAGTTGAAGGAAATCTTGCAGGACGTCAAGGACTGGCTCACCGGATACGAGACCATTCGAAAGGAACCGATCACGTATTTAGTCGAGCCTCCAACTGTTTTCGAGCCGTTGAGCCTGCGGCCGCTTGCTGGCAAGCGAGGAGTATCGGTTAAGGTGGCCGCTTCCAAGGTCTCGCATAGGCCGGTTAGCGAGGACGATTTAGCTTTTATGCCCTTGCGAGACATTGCCCATCTTGTGAAGACGCGGGCTATTACTTCGTCCGACCTCACCGAGATGTACTTAGGCCGATTGGGGCGGTATGGCGACAAGCTGTTGGCGGTCATCACACTTCTTCCTGAACAGGCGAGAGCGGACGCCAAGAAGGCTGACGAAGAGATTGCGACTGGACGATATCGAGGCCCTCTCCATGGCGTCCCAACCGGCGTGAAGGACCTGTTTGCCTTGAGAGGAGCGCCCACAACTTGGGGAGCGGCACCTTATCAGGATCAAGTTTTCGACTACGATGCAACGCTTGTCCAAAAGTTGCGACAAGCCGGCGCTGTCATTTGCGCCAAAACAAGCATGGGAGCTTTGGCGGAGGGCGATGTCTGGTTTAAAGGCATGACTAAGAACCCTTGGAACCCCAAGGAAGGTTCAAGCGGCTCTTCGGCAGGTTCTGCTGCGTGCGTGTCGGCCGGCTTGCTACCCTTCGCGATCGGCACGGAAACTCTCGGATCGATCGTCTCGCCAAGCAACCAATGCAGGGTGACAGGGCTGCGGCCCTCTTATGGCCGAATTAGCCGGCATGGGGCGATGGCCGTGAGTTGGACGATGGATAAGGTCGGCATCATCTCGCGCTGCGCGGAAGACGCGGCCCTGGTGTTCGCGGCAGTTTCTGGAGCGGACCCCTTGGACCGCTCATCGGTAGACCGACCCTTTCATTACTCGCCGAAGGTCGACTTTGCCGCCTTAAAAATTGCTTTTCTGCTTGACCTTAAAGAAGATCCGGCGAAGACAACGAAACCGCAAACGACGGAGGCGCTTGCTCTACTGCAAAAGCTGGGGGCAACGGTTCACCCACTTTCGATCACTCCCGCCGAAGCCGGGGTTCTGACAATCCTTGACGTTGAATCGGCCGCAGCGTTTGATGACCTAACTCGGTCGGACCGAATCCATCTTCTGAAGAACAGCAGTTGGCCGGAAACCTATCGAGCCGGCCGATTCGTGCCCGGCGTGGAGTTGCTTCAAGCTTACAGGGCGCGCACGCTCCTGATGAAACAATTCGAGGACGAGCTCGGAGACTTCGACATTTTGGTGGCGGACAGGGTTGGCGGGCACACATTGGCGATTACCAACCTCACGGGCCATCCCCAAGTTCTGCTTCCCTGGGGAGTCACGGCAAGTGGACGGTCTCGAAGCGTGTCGTTGATTGGACGCCTTTACGAGGAAGACAAGATTCTCTCGGTCGCTAACGCGCTGCAGGGAGCGACGAACTACCATACGCTGAGACCCGATCTTTCCAAGGTTTAGGCAAGGGTGATCGGGATGGGTGATCGGTGATCAGGTGATCAGGTGATCAGGTGATCAGTGATCAGTGATCGGTGATCAGTGATCGGTGATCGGTGATGGGTGATTCTCGACTCCGGGCTTGAAAGTTCAGAGCAAAGCGGCCTTGTCCACGACGGCCACCAGGCTGTCATTCAAAGTGAAAGAAATGGTCGAGCCACTGCCCAGCTCCGATTCGGCCCAAATCCGGCCGTTATGACGCTTGACGATACGCTGGACGTTTGCGAGGCCGATTCCCGTACCAGGAAACTCACTCTCCAATACCAAGCGTTCAAAGGGCAGAAAGATCTTGTGCACGTACTTCATGTCAAATCCGATTCCGGAGTCTTTGACGAAGTACACAACCTCACCATTTCGGTGGCAACCAACATGGATGCAACCGCCGGCCGGTGAATACTTGAAAGCATTGTCCAACAGGTTCTCAAATAAGAGGCGCATAAGGCCGGGGTCGCACTCGGCAAACATTTCAGGCTCGATTTCCACCTTTGGCGGAGAACTCCAGTCTCTTTGGGCTATATCATTTGTCACTTCATTGGCAAGGAGAGAAAGGTTTACAACCTTCTTTTCAATGCTCCTTCGGCCGATCCGAGAGAGTTGAAGCAAGTCGTCGATCAAGGTAGCCAGACGGCGTGAGTTGTGAGCCTGCCGAAGCAAATGCTCGACATGATCTTTCTCCAGCTTGCCTTGGTTCTCCTCAAGCAGGATCATGCTAGTCGAGGTAATCGCTCTTAAAGGAGCCCGCAGGTCATGGGAGACCGAATAGCAAAACGCTTCCAGTTCCTCGTTGGCCTCGACCAATTGCGCCGTGCGCTCCAAGACGCGAGCTTCTAGCTCCTGATTGAGGCGGCGCATGTGCTCTTGCTCCAGTTCCCATACCTGCTGCTCCCGCAAGCGTTCCGCCTCCCGCAGAGCGCTTTGCTGTAAGAGTCTTTGCTGCCTGTTGATCTCCTGCCCCCGCTTATAAAGCTCCACAAATACGCGAACCTTTGAGCGAAGAATGTCCGGATCAAATGGCTTTGTGATGTAGTCCGCGGCGCCCACGGAGTAGCCCTGAGAGATGTTGGCCCTGTCCCGGCTAAACGCGGTGATGAAGATGATCGGAGTATGGCGATTGCGCTCACGGCTCCGCATGAGCTCCGCAGCTTCGAAGCCGCTCATGCCTGGCATTTGAGCGTCGAGGAGAATGACCGCAAAATCATGCCGAAGCAGCTTCCGCAGCGCATCCTCGCCCGACCTAGCAAGAACCAAGTCCTCTCCAAGCGGTTGAAGGGTTGCCTGGAGCGCAATGAGGTTTTCCTCCCGGTCATCGACCAGGAGGATCTTGGCGCGAATGTCCTCTGTATCTGGAGCGACCTCTTCTCGAAGGTTGTCGCTGATCAAACGGCATATCCCGCCATCGCACCGAGCTCGTGTCGAATCATATCGAACAGCTTGGCCATATCGACGGGCTTCGCAATGTAATCTGTGGCTCCGGCTTGCAGGCACTTCTCTCTGTCGCCCGCCATGGCCTTAGCAGTCAGAGCGATTATGGGAAGCGAGGTAAAGCCGGCGATTTGCCTGATGCGTTTGATGGTCTCAAAGCCGTCCATCTCGGGCATCATGACGTCCATCAAAACAACTTCGATTCCCGAAGTGTTTTGAAGGGTTTTGATTCCTTCAGGGCCGCTCTCCTCGAACAAGACTTCCATTCCCTGGCTCTCCAGAGCGCTGGCAAGGGCGAAGATGTTGCGGACATCGTCGTCCACAATGAGCACCTTGCGCCCTTGCAACTCGTCGGAACCGTGCCGTGGAGTTTGGGAGAAGTTCATCATCACCGTTTCGGCATTTGACTTTCTTCCACTACCGTTTGTTTGGGGAGGAGGAAGGTTTGTTGGCTTCTCTCGTTTTTGAAGGATGTCGCGTTTCGTTTCTGGCAACTTCTTGACGATGCGATGAAGGAACATCGCCGTCTCGTCGAGCAGATGCTCCGAGGACTCCGCGCTCTTGGTGATAATCGTTGTCGCGTACCGTTTTAGCTGGGCTTCCTCCTGCTTGGAAAGGTCCTTGCTCGTATAGATGATCACGGGCATGCTCTTGTGTTGGTTCTGCTTTTTGGCCTTCTTTAGGACTTCGAAGCCGGCCATGTCCGGAAGAGAGAGGTCCAGGACCATGCAGTCGTATTTGTTCGTCCTAAGAGCGTCTAAAGCGTCCTTACCGGTTGCGGCTTCCGTGATATTCAGGTCATCCGCTCCCAGCATCTCCTTGATGCTCGTCCGCTGGACTGCATCGTCCTCAACGATCAACATTTGTTTGACTTCCTTGTCGACAAACTCTTTGATGTGGACCATCGCGCCTTCTAGAGCTTCCCTCGTTACCGGCTTCTCGAGGTAGGAGATAGCGTTCATGATGGAGCCGCGAGACTTGTCGACGACAGACACGACTTGAACTGGTATGTGCCTCGTTCTCGTGTCTCGCTTCAGTTCGTCAAGGAGCTTCCACCCGTCAAGCGACGGCAGCCGCAAGTCAAGTGTAATCGCGTCCGGCTGGTATTCGTGGGCCATCTGCAGGCCGACTCTTCCGTCCAGAGCGACGAGAACCTTAAAGCCTTGCGCCCTCGAAATATCGAGGACGAGCCCCGCGAACGTTGGATCGTCTTCGATGACGAGCAGAACGCGGTCTCCTTCCTTGATATTGTCGCGATCGTCTCTCACCGACTCCGAGCGACCGGCGGTTGCTAGAAGCTCGGTTTCCATTGGAAGTTCCCGGAGAGGCGTGGTCTGATCCGCGGGGGGCTGAATAGGTGGTTTAGTGGTCACTGGCTGGATGAACCGGGTCGGAAGGTAGAGCGTGAACTTGCTTCCTTCACCGGGCGTGCTAACTAACCGGATTCTGCCTCCGAGCAATCTTGCGATCTCCTTGCTTATGGAGAGGCCAAGACCTGTTCCGCCATATTTCCTGCTCGTCGTGCCGTCGGCCTGCTGAAACGGCTCGAAGATAATGTTCTGCTTGTCCGCCGTGATGCCAACACCCGTATCGGTCACTTCGAACGCGATCAAGTCCTCAGCAGATTCGAGCCGTCCATCCTCGAGAACGATATCCCGATCCGACCGGCGGATATCCAAGCCCACTGAGCCTTCGTGGGTGAACTTAAAGGCATTGCTCAAAAGGTTGCGCAACACCTGTTGGAGCCGCAAGGGATCCGTAGCCATCGTCAACGGCACATCGGGCGCCACGTTAACGTTGAATTCGAGATTCTTCTGCTCCGCCACGTGTCGGAAGGATCGCTCCACATAGTCTCTTAGCTCAAAGAGCGAGACGTTGTTGAGTTCGATCTCCATCCGGCCCGCCTCGATCTTAGATAGGTCGAGAATCTCATTGATGAGGTTCAGAAGGTCGTTGCCAGAGCCGTAGATCGTGTTGGCAAACTCGATCTGCTTCTCGGTCAAGTTGTTCTGCGGATTGTCGGACATCAGCTTGGCCAAGATGAGCATGCTGTTGAGAGGCGTGCGCAGCTCGTGAGACATGTTCGCCAGGAATTCCGATTTGTACTTGGAGCTGATTGCAAGTTGTTTGGCTTGCTCTTCAAGAGCGGCCCTCGCCAGTTCGACTTCCCTGTTCTTGAGTTCGACCGCTCGGTTTCTTTCTTCGAGAAGCGCGGCTTTGTCTTCCAGCTCTTTCGCTTGGTCTTCCAGTTCGGTGTTCGTCTTCCGAAGCTGCTCTTGCTGGCTCTGGAGCTCTTGAGACTGGCTCTGCAGTTCCTGAGTGAGGCTCTGAGATTGCTTCAGAAGCTCTTCCGTTCTCATGTTCGCTGAGATCATGTTGAGCACGACGCCGATGCTTTCCATGAGCTGGTCGAGGAACGTTCGGTGAATCTCGCTGAACCGATTGAAGCTGGCCAGTTCGATCACTGCCATGATCTCGCCCTCGAAGAGGACTGGGAGGACGATGATGTTATGCGGCGGCGCTTCTCCAAGCCCGCTGCTGATCGCGATGTAGTTGTCCGGCACGTTGGTGAGCACGATGCTCTTCTTCTCCAGCGCGCACTGGCCGACCAGACCTTCTCCGAGTCGGAACCGGTTGGCAACGTTCTTCCTCTCCTTGAACGCGTAACTGCTGAGAAGGCGGAGGATCGGATCTCCTTGGCCGACGGACTCGGTCATGTAGAACACGCCGTGGTGAGCGTCGACGAGCGGGGTCAACTCGGACATGATCAGTTTCGCAACGGCGTCCAGGCTCTTTTGGCCCTGCATCATGCTGCTAAAGCGAGCAAGGTTCGTCTTAAGCCAGTCTTGCGAAGAGTTCTGATCGGTCGTGGCCTTCAGGTTCGCAATCATCTGGTTGATGTTGTTCTTGAGGGCTTGGACTTCTCCTTGCGCTTCGACCGTAATCGTCCGCGTAAGGTCGCCTTGGGCCACAGCGGTGGCAACGTCCTGGATAGCTCGCACCTGGACGGTAAGCGAGTCAGCCATGTAGTTAACGTTGTCGGTGAGGTCCTT
>JANYLD010000140.1 GCA_025363835.1 Armatimonadota bacterium | reverse complement strand
TTTGTCGGGCTAAAGCCCTCGGCAAAAGCGGCGCTAAAGACGCCGCACTCCATATCGTAGTCACTACGCCTTCTCATTCCCCCACAAAGGACCGCCCCCTTTCGACTTCCTCCACTCGTCGCGCCACCGATGTATCTCTTGCACTCTCGTCTCGGGCCGCGGCAAGCGATCTGCTGGAGATGGCAGGGGAGGAAGAGGCTTGCTTGGCAAGGTTTGGTACCAGTAGGCGACGCTGGCGATCTCGAGGCATAGGCTATTGGCGTGGCCGTGCTCAATGCTCGCTCTTAGAGATTTCTTGAACCGAATGGGGTCTTCCAGGTGGAAGCGGTAGCAGTGCGTGCGGCCGATCCATCCGAAGCGAGGCGAATCGTTCTCAACGCCAGGCACGCGGGCGGCTCCAAAGTAGGGGTGCTGGTAGTGCTCGTCCGGGCACCAGGACATGTTGAAATAGTCTTCCGTGCCGGTTCCGTGGACGCTGCCGGGCCATGGCTCGCCATCGACGAGGAACATGTCGTCGCCCTCGCCGTACCAGATCGGACCCGGGTTGCCGATGTACATATTAACTCCCACAAAGTGCCCCTCGCCCTCGCACTCGCACCATACGTAGTTGTTTTCGTCCGAAGGGTTCTTGGCGTAAGGTGCGAGGATCTCCCACTCAGCCTCCACATCATTCTCTGGGTAGGACTCGGGCGTGGTCAGTTCCTGTCGGTAGGAGGCGTGGAACCTGCCGAGGTTCTCCTCCGAAATCATCGTATATTCTTCGAAGTCAACATAGAAGTAGAAGGACCGAACGGCTTCTGGTCCTTGGTTCTCAATCTCGATCCTCGCCCCTTTGCTAAACGGCATTGGGAAATAGCAGACAAGCGCATTGCCGTTCTTTGGTGCGGCGGCGAGCGGCATCGAAGCAAAGTTGTATTTCAGTCCCCAACCCTGGCCAAAGAAATCGCCGATTGGACTCTCGACGCTTGCATGCTCCTGTCCGTCCCAGAACATGCGGATCACGAGGTTGCGGCGGATCATTTGATCAGGGGAAGCGATGGTCATCCAAAGGTGGGTGATGATGCCGGCGCCGGAAATGTCAGCAATGGTGGCCGTCTCGCCTGGCGCAATGTCGATGAAGTCAGCGTTACCACCCGAACGGTCGTAGCTCGATAACCGCCGGCTCTTGCTGCCCGAAATCCTGGCGATCCCAGAAAGAGGTCCATGGCTCATTGGTTTGATTATCCTCGGGCGCTATAGTAGAACCACCTCACAGGTGCAATATGAATTCGATTCGCCGCTCATTTTTCTGCGTCTTTGTTATAGGATGCCTCGGGTTGGCCGCGCTTTCCCCGGGTCAGGCTGTCAACGCGGATGCCGATGCCGCTCGAGCCCAAGCGCTCAACCTCTTTAAGATCTACAAAGCCCGCGATTGGAAAAGCCTTTACGATGTGACAGTGTTCTCGCCTGCCGTGACCAAGACCCTCACCAATCGCGACGAGTTCGCAACAGGCTTTGAGAAGGGATTATCCCAAAACGATCCCAAAAACGACTTTGGGAATCTTATGGACAGCCTCGATGATATTTCAGTTGGCTGCGTCATTATCGAGAATGACTCAGCATACGTGGCTACTTCCTGCACAATCACTGCCGATTCCCAGAAAGTGAAGTTCCTCGGCATCGCCAAGCTGATCAAGAGCAGCGGAGATTGGAAATGGGATTTGACTTTCAGCGATGACGCAGAGAAAGCCACTGAGAAGCGGTTCACCGAAATCGTGGGTGATCCGGCGAAGTCGCAGTCCGCGCTTAAGCGGTAAATGGTAAATCGTAAATCGTAAATCGTAAATCGTAAGTCGCCGAAATCTCCCTCGACTACACCTAACCGGTCAGGTCTATGTGTGCAGAACGGCTTTCTTTCGACTTCGGCGATTTACCATTTACCATTTACGATTTACGAATTTAAGCGATAGTAGACAAATATATACTATACTAGTGACATGAGCGCGCCCGCCCAGTTGAGACTGTTCGAGCCATTGACTCAGGCACCTCCGCCTCGAATAGGGCCTGCGGCGGTTTGCAGTCGGCCCAAATCCAAAGTGCTCCAGCCGGGGCGCGGGGCTTTGGCCAGCATGGATTACTCGTTGAACCCGTACATTGGGTGCTCCTTTGGGTGCTCCTACTGCTTCGCCGCCAGCTTTGTGGCTGACGAGGAGAAGAAGGCGGCCTGGGGGACTTGGGTCGAGGTGAAGGAGAACGCTCTAGATGAACTGGCGCGCGCCGACCTGAAGAACAAGACGATCTTCATGAGTTCTTCGACCGACCCCTACCAGCCGTTGGAAATGCAAACTGGTTTAACACGAAGCATCGTGGAGTTTCTATCAACTCCGTTTCGTCAGCCGCGGCTTACCGTCCAGACTCGGAGCCCGATTGTGGCGCGGGATTTGGACGTCTTTGCCCTCTACGACCGGGTGCGGATCAACATGAGCATTACCACGGACTCGGAGGAAGTGCGCAAGCGCTTTGAGCCGAAGTGCGCCAGCATCGATCGGCGGTTTGAGGCATTGGAGCAAGCGGTGGCGAAGGGGATTCCCGTCGCCGTCTGCATCTGCCCCATGCTGCCGATCGAGAACCCGGCCGCGTTCGCTCGTCGCATTGCGGCATTGAAACCAAGAGCGGTTCCCTTGTGTTACTTCCACGCCTCCGACCGCCCCTTCTCCTCCACCACTCGGCCGGAAGCGTTGGCTCTTGCTAAAGAGATGGGATGGACGGAGCAGGAGTATGGGCGGACGAAGACGGAGATGAAGAGCGAGTTGGCAAGGTACGGAATCGGCGGGGGCGGATTTTCGTAGCTCCGATTTTGGAGTGCGGTGCTTTAGCGCCGCTTTTTCCGAGGGCTTAGCCCGACAAGTTTGGCTAAAGCGTGATGATGTCGCAGGTTTAAAATCAAGCGCAACTTGTCGGGCTAAAGCCCTCGGCAAAAGTGGCGCTAAAGACGCCGCACTCCATATTGGCTTTGCGTTTCGCTACGCGATCCGGGTCGGCAGAATCCGAATTCTTCGATGCGGCTCTTCGCCGATGCTCTCACTTGCCAGCCGCCTCGCCTCAGCGATCTGGTGTTGAAGCTTCCGAACGGGCGCAGAGGCGGGCGCCAGCTCAATGGGCTTTCCGGATTGAATCACCGAGTCGATCGCTTTCTGGGCTTCTTCCATCGCCGCCGTATCGGCCACTACAACCGGGCCGTTTCGAGTTTGCCGGACGATTTGCTCCAACGCTTCGGCGATCTGCGAGAAGGTGTTGGACTTCACCACCACGGTGTTCACCGGCTTCCCAGTCAAATCTCGTAACTTGCGAGGCTTGCTCTGGAAGGTCGAGCGGATCGCCATGATCGCGTCGGCTTGATTGACATCGTTCGTCACGTAGGCAGGGATCCGCTTCTCACGAATCGCTCGTTCCAATCTTGTGCGCGCGATCCCATAAGGGAAGATGCGGATGAGCTGGGCGTTGCCGTTTCCATTGCCATCGTGCCCGTTGCCACTGATGACGGCATACCGTTCGCCGTCTTCAGCTGCCGGCTCGGGCCTCCGCTGCATGCGCGTGTCCGTGCGCTCCCGGCGTTGGGCTCTTGCGTCGGCAGTCCGGGCTAAAGCAGGAAAACGCTGATTGAAGCCAGGCTCGTCGATCTCGGCGGTCTGTTCCTTTTGGACAACCTCCACGGCGCCCGCGCCAGTTCGCACTCGGATCTCCGGCCGCGGCGGAACGCCACGCAAGATCATGTCCACCGTCTTCATGACGTTGTGGTGCACGGCAAGGCGGTCGTAGTCCAGCAGCTCGATGACGACGTCAAACGTGGGCGGCGCTTTGCGCTCAAGCACGGTCTTCTGAGTTCCGCGCCGCTGCGCCTCTGCGTCAGACAGGGTCACAGCCTGAATCCCGCCGATCAAATCAGCCAGGGTCGGGTTCAGCATCAAGTTCTCAAGCGTCTGCCCGTGGGCGGTGCCGACTAGTTGCACGCCGCGCTCGGCGATGGTGCGCGCGGCAAGTGCTTCCTGCTCCGTGCCGATCTCGTCGATCACGATGACCTCGGGCATGTGGTTCTCCACCGCCTCGATCATCACGGCATGCTGCTCCGGCGCAGTTCTGACTTGCATGCGCCGGGCGGAGCCAATTCCGGGATGCGGCACGTCGCCATCGCCTCCAATTTCGTTGGAGGTATCGACAATCACAACCCGCTTCTCAACCTCGTCGGCCAGCACGCGAGCGACCTCGCGCAGCTTGGTGGTCTTGCCCACGCCGGGGCGACCCAGCAGCAAGATGGATTGGCCCGAGCGCACGATGTCGTCGATGATATCGATCGTGCCTTCGAGAGCGCGGCCCACACGGCAAGTCAAACCAATGATCTTGCCCACGCGGTTGCGAATGGCGGAAATCCTATGGAGAGTTCTTTCGATGCCCGCCCGGTTATCGGACCCAAAGACGCCGATGCATTTCTCAACGTAGGCCAGGTCGTGTTCAGACACAACCACGTCGGACCAGCGTTCAACGCGGTCCCGATAGCGGGCCTCCGCAGGTCGGCCATAGTCCAGCACGACCTCAACGAGAGAGTTCAAATCCTCGGCACGCTCGAGGCGCTCTCTCACAACGGCGGGAAGAACTTCAAGGAATTGTGTAAGTCCGTCGGTGTGAAGCGACATTTAATTGTAAAAGTTAAGGGCGGCCCTTTTGACCGCCCCACTACTTTATTCTGACGCTAGTTTTGGCCATTCCGCTTCGGAATTAGGACCATGTTTTTACAACAATGTTAAGGCAGCGGTTGCGTGGCCTCGTGGATCTCCTCGAGAACGACGGATTTCGTGACCTCTTTGCCACTGTGCCAGAACTTGACATTGACCGAGTCGCCCGGCTTTTTGGGTATCAAAACCTTGTTCAGGTCGAAGGAACCTTGGATCGCCTGACCGTCAACTGCCTCGATGACATCGAACTTGCGAATACCGGCCTGAGCGGCTGCATTGTCCGTGCTCATGACGAGGATGCCGTGCTCGGGCACGTCTTGGCCGTTGGCTTGTTGCGCGACCTGGGCTCTGAAGTCAGGATCGGCGAGAGCCTGATCGTAGTTGACTTGGTGGCCAATGCCGAGTCCTGCGTATTTGGCATAGCCGTATTTGACGATGTCGCTAACGACCTCTTTCACTCGGTCCACAGGAATGGCGAACCCGATGCCTACGCTGCCGCCATTGCCGCTGGCAATGGCCGCGTTGATGCCGATCAGTTGGCCCTGCGAGTTGCAAAGGGCGCCGCCTGAGTTACCTGGGTTGATCGCCGCGTCCGTCTGGATCGCGTCCACCATGCCCTGGTCCCCAATCGGCAGGTTGCGCTTCATGGAGCTGACGACACCGACGCTGACCGTGTTGTCAAATCCAAGCGGGTTGCCAACCGCGAGGACCCACTGTCCCACCTGGACGTTCTTGCTCGTCCCGATCTCGGCAGGCTGCAAATTCTTTGCAGGAATCTGGATAACGGCAAGGTCCGATCGCGGATCGGTGCCGAGCACTTTGGCGTCGTAAGCCGAGTTGTCGTTGAGGCGCACCCGAACGCGCTTTGCGTCCGCTACCACGTGGTTGTTCGTGACGATGTAACCCGAGTCCGAGATGATAACCCCCGAGCCCGTGCCGCTCTCTTGTCGCGCGACTTGGTCGCCGAAAAAGCCTACGGGCACATCGTCGTATCGGTCCACGCTGACGACCGAGGGGCTAACCTTTTTAGCGGCGGCCGTGAAGTCGAATGTTGCCGCTGGCAGAGTCGGGCCGTTGTACGAAGCGTTGAAAATGCCAGCATCGCTGGAGCTGTGCAGAAACGGAATGCTTTCAGAGTGCTGGCCCATAAAGTGGTCCGCTTGGAGCGCGCCAAAGACTCCCACAAACGTAGCCATCACGATCGCGACAATGTTCTTTCTCATTCTTATGTTTCCCTCGCAATCTCTAAGAGATATAGCGATTTCTACGTCTATAACGGTTCCCGAGTCTCCCGCCCGTAGGGCTACGGTTACGCTGCCCGCCTTGCAAATTGTTTCTGAATTATCTACCGATTCAATTCACTTGCGATACCATAAATAGGCGTGTCAAGTTCGACTCGATTTCAACCTGACAAAGGTGAGACAAGGCCACCGACACCGTCGAACTCTGAATCACTTCTTGCCCACGTGTTATTTATTGACTTAGTAGGGTTCTCGAAGCTGTCTATGGAAGCTCAGGAGCGAGCCTCAATTGAACTGACAGAATGCGTGGCGGAAACTGCAACCTACAAGCGCTCGATCGAAAGCTCGCGCCTCACTTGCTTAGACACGGGCGACGGCATGGCTCTAATTTTCGAGGGGCATCCCGTGACGCCTGCAGAGGCCTCCCTTGAGATCGCAGCATCACGTGGAATGAAGCCTCGTTGGCCGATTCGCATGGGAATCCACAGCGGTCCTGTGACCCGCGTGAGCGACATTAACGGGAAACAAAATTTTAAAGGGGAGGGCATCAATACGGCCCAGCGAGTCATGGACTGCGCCGGTGGCGGCCGAATCATGCTGACAGATCGCTACGCGACTATCCTTCGAAGCTACGAGGGATGGAAATCCCGAACGGTCGATCAGGGAGTACGCACCGTCAAACATGGCGCACAACTTCGGGTCTGGGAGCTGAAACATGACTACTCCCCAAAGCAACAACTGTCCGAGGTGTTGCACAGAGAATTGCCCCCTCTCTCGAAGCCCGTTCGCTGGGCGGCGATATTGCTGTGCATCGCGTTATATGCTTGCGCCATGTTAGTCATCGCAAGGCTCCTGTCGACACGGGACGGCAATGACCGCGATTATCTCAAAAAATCGGCGCCGTTGAAGTCGAGTTACTGAGCACTTCGCGCGAAGCCTGGTCTAGTCTGTCATCCGGTGAGGACGAAGCCAGAGCCGGGCAACGAACAGAATCCGGAAGTTTCATCAGAGCCTTCGCGCTCCGTGCCCCGTGCCTAAGTGGTGATCCAACGTTGTTAAGCCGTTGTGCCTGTTGTGCCGTTTTCATCGGCGATTAGCAGGTTCTCATGAGGCTGGTCGTGGCGCCGTATTTGTGGGTCCACCCGTTGATGTCAATAAAGATGATATTGGGCTACTGGATCGTGTTAGCGTTTCGCCGGATGGGTCATCGTCCGATATGCCTTGATTTGAGGTCCGATAACGACGGTAAAGACCCGGTCCACAGATAGCTCACTTGCTGGTTTGGCGCATAGCCAAGCCTCTCATCAATGACAAGGTCACCTGACTTGAAGATGGTGGCAACGGTCCTTGGCGGGACAGATTTCGTGCCCGTCAGCCAAAATTCATCGATCCGAGTGGCTTTTCGGGTCGCGCGGTCGAAGTAAGTGATCTTTATGTCGCTCGGATGGCCGGAGGAGTCGTATGATTCGACGTCGTAGTGCGTGAGCGGAAAGCCATGGAGGTCGAAACTGGGCGTTACATCGACGGCGATGATTTTCTCCGAGGGAGAGTAGATCGTTTTCATGAGGTAAGTGCTGTTTCCGCTACTGCCGAACTCGGTGGCTTTGTAGTGGTTTGCTCCTTCCGTGCCATAAGCTACTAACTTGCCTTGCGGTTCCAGACGCCCGAGCAGGAGCTGATCGGGCGCCCAGCTCAAGCCACCAACTGCGTTTTTGGGCAAGACCGCTCCATTTGGGTTTAAACCAACCGGTCGATAAGTGTTGGTACCGTCAAAAAAGGAAACGCTTTGGCCCGGGTGCTCTGGATCGGAGAGGTTGGGCGAAGGAGTGCTCACGTAGGTTGTCTTGCCGTCAAAGCACACGGTCGTAATCCCTTCCGTCACCGAGCCCAGAGCTGCTTTCTGGAAAGTCTTTTCTAGCGAAACGCGGTTCAAGTTAATCATGTCCTCGCTCATCCCAGATCGACGGAACATATCTAGGTTGCTTTGAACTTTAGCGGCAACACTTGAGCTATCGGGCGGGAGGGTGATGCGAGTTTTGTAGATAAAATCTGCCCTTGCCAGCGGAGATAAACAGAGGGCTGAGACGACGACAAATGATAAATAGTTAATGGGCTTCATGCTGCCTACCTCATCGTGCGGCGATCAAACGACCAATCTGAGCTTTGTACTCGAACAGGCGAGAAGGTCCTAGATTAGATGGTATCACAGAACCCATACATTTGAAGGAAAACAACCACAACCACAACCACACAACGAGCACAACGGTCTCACAACGGCCTCACAACGGCCGATCGGTCAACACAACTTGATTGCCAATAGCGGCTCTCCAAATATTTGTGTGCATTCGAATCCGGGCGTTGTGAAATCGTTGTGCTCGTTGTGTCTTTGTGGTTGCATTTCACAGCTTTACTCACGCAAGGATGCCCAGCCAACGAAAATTTGCGCAGAGAAGCGGCGTAGGTACACTTGAACCCATGGCGGAGCCCACTTTGAGCCTCGTGGGCATGACGCGGGATGAGATCATCGCGTCGCTGCCCGAGCGTCCTGACGCGAAAATGCGCGCGGCGCAGATTGCGCACCATATTTATGGGCGCGCGGTTGCCGATTTCGACAAGATGCAGGATTTACCCAAGGACCTGCGGATTCAACTGGCTGAAAAAGTGGCCATCAATCCGCTCATAGTCGCTTCTCACAGAAAATCTAGCGACGGAGTCGAAAAGCTCCTTGTCCACATCGGCGACAACCAAGTTTTTGAGTGCGTCCTTCTTCCCTACGAGGATCGCGTCTCGTGCTGCATCTCCAGCCAGGTCGGATGCCCGATGGGGTGCAGGTTCTGCGCGACGGGGCTAGGTGGGTTTGACCGGAATTTGAATGCGGGAGAGATCGTTGGGCAGTATCTGCTTCTCCAGGGCCTGACCGAGAGGCGCATCAGCCACGTGGTCTTCATGGGGATGGGCGAGCCTTTGTTGAACTTGCCAAACGTCCTTAAATCGTTGAAGCTCCTGCACGAAGAAATTGGCCTGAGCAACCGGCATCTCACGGTCTCCACTGTTGGCAGCTTCTCGTAGGCCAATTCCTTGATCTGAGGCACGATGCCAACAGTGGA
>JANYLD010000125.1 GCA_025363835.1 Armatimonadota bacterium | reverse complement strand
GTTGGCATCGTGCCTCAGATCAAGGAATTGGCCTACGAGAAGCTGCCCATTCACCTTGCCCTAAGCCTCCACTCGCCTCTCGACGATATTAGAGACCGCCTCATGCCCGTGAACCAGAAATGGCCAGTAAGAGAAGTGATGGCGGCGATGAAGCAGTATCAAAAGGCGACGGGGCGGAAGATCACCATCGAGTACCTGCTTATCAAGGGAGTCACCGACACCAGGGAGCAAGCTATGGCCCTGGCGGGACTCATTAAGGGAACTCCAAGCGTGGTTAATCTCATTCCCTTCAATTGGGTGGACACGGAGCAAGGTTTTGCAAGGCCGGAGCGCGAGCGGGTGCGCGAGTTCCGGAAGGTTCTGGAATCGCGCGGCGTCAACGTGACCGAGCGCATGGAGCGTGGGCACGACATCGCGGCCGCCTGTGGGCAGCTTGCGGGCGAGCACACGGGCAAATTCGCCAGGAGGGCGGGATCAACCGAATTGCCGGTGCTTTCCTCATAGCCAGTCTGGTTCTTTCGGGCTGCTCGGGGGCGTCCCATAAGCCTGTTAAGAAGGCGCCTGCGGAAGACACTTCGCAGGCCCACGACAAGCCCGAAGAGCACATTATCAACGCCGAGTCGGGAAATGCGACCGGTTACAACGATAAGGCACAAAGCGTGAAAGGCTGGATCGTTTATTGGCAGACCGCGGTCGTTCACATTAAGGACAACGGGGACCAATCGGCCGACCTTCATGTGGTCCACGGCAGCTTGTTTCAAAAGCAGCAGGAGGCAAGTCAGTTTCAGTCCCAAACGGGTTCATCAGACCAGAACCTCGGAGTCCTTAAGATGTCTGGGCGGGTCGTCTTGAGGTCTCTTCCCAACAACGCCATCCTCCGTTGCGATCACGTCGAGTATTCGTCTAAAGGAGACCGGATCGTCAAGGCAAGCGGCAACGTTCAGGTTCAAGGTGAATGGGGTACGGTGAGCGGCCTGCAAGAGGTTTGGTCGACCCCCGATCTAAAGACCTTCGGAACCCCCGACGTCTTTCAAAAGCAATGAAACGCGAAGCCATTTCACACGATTCGCCGGGAGCCCCAAAGCGCATTTGGCCCAAGACTTCGAGTCCCGCGATAGTGGTAGCGAGAAACATCGCCTGGAAGGCGATGCTACTTGTGTCGACCGCCGCCTTCGCCACTTCCCAGCAGCTATTCACCTACAAAGACAAGACTGGCGCCTTGACCGTGCAGGCGAAAAGCGGTCTCGTTGAGCAGACCTCCCCCAATCATGTCCATCTCGTCCTCAAAGGATCCCCGGTAACCGTTAATTCCGCTACGGACGGCATGCAAATCCAAGCGCCAAACGTGACCTGCAATGCGGTGACCCAGGGCCAGACGCGGCTTCAGAAAGCGGTGGCCACGGGCGGCGTTCACGCAGTCAAGAGATCGGCCGCAGGCACCAGCAACATCACCGCCGCCACCGGAACGTACACGGCCGGCGTACAAATCAGCCGTCTCGATCTCACCGGCAATGTCAAGATCATCGACTCGACCGGGAAACGCGTCACCACCGTAACGGGCCACTCCGGCTATGCGACCCTCGATCTCAATGCCAAAGGCACTGGCAGCGGCCTCCGCACCGCCAGCCTCTCCGGACCTGTGCGAATCGATGCCGTCCAGCAGCAAACAGACGGCGGCCACATTGTGGCCACCGGCAACCATTTGGACATTGACAACCCCGCCCACACGGTCACTCTTTCCGGTCACGTCAACGTTGTTGGCAACCAGAAAAGCACCCTCGGCGAGCTTCACGGCGCGGACCGGGCCGTACTGATGATGAACGCCCAAGGCCAAGTAGCCTCAGTGCGGGTAACGCAAGGGGGATCAAAATAGATCGAAAGCGCATGAGCAAGCCGAACTCCCATCCCTCAACCCGCCCTACCGGGTTGAGGGTCTCCCGCCGACCCATCGCAACCGCCGCCACCCTAGCCTGCCTAGTCCTAGCGGTCGCCGCTCAAGTCCACGTCAACTACCACGACCAAGACTTCACCCTTCAGAATTTCGAGACTTTCTCAGCCACCCTGGAAAACCAAGGCATCGCCTTCCAGGGCTCGGGGAAACCGCTTAATATAGAGTCCAAGGCGAGCGGCCTCACCATTACGGGCGCTCAAGCCAACGGCTCTGCCCAGCGCGGACCAACGCAGGCGTACTTCCTCAAAGATCTCACCGTCACCGGCAACGCGATCTTGAATCTCGACACTGCCGCAGCCCACCAGTACGCCATAGCCCAAGCCGCCGCCGCAGGCACGCCAAAGCCGCCGGCCTCACCAGACAACACGGCCACCAAGCTGACCACCGAGACCCTTCACTTCACAGGAGATGCGGCCAACGGACGAGCGGACTTTCCAAACGCAGTCGTTATCGACTCCCAAAGCTCCGGCACCAGGGTGAGCGCGCAATCCACTACCGACTTCACGAGAATTCTTCACCTCACAGGTTCCAGCGGCTTCATCACCCTCGCGGTTGCCCCCGCGAACGGCAAAAATCCACTTAAGACAGGCGAATTGAAAGGTCCGGTCACCTTCTCCATCCATAACGAGGACAAGACGGCCAAAGCGGCTGCCGAAGTGACAACCATCGACGGCAAAGCGGATTCGCTAAAGTTCGATCTGGCCACGCAACCAGGAACCATCACTTTGAGCGGAAACGTGACGATGAACGGCAAGGGGCCTACTGCGACGGGAGACATCAATGCGGACAACGTAGTCGTCACCCTGGACGCAAACATGCAACCCACCAAGGTCGAAGTCACGGGCTCACCCGCCACAACCCGCTTGCACCAGGAGCCGCCGAAGTGAAGATCGAAGGAATCGGCCTAGAGAAAGCTTACAAAGGCCGAAAGGTAGTCCAAGGCGTCTCGTTCGAAGTAGCGCAAGGCGAGATCGTCGGTCTGCTCGGCCCCAATGGCGCGGGCAAAACAACCACGTTCTATATGACCACCGGACTCGTTAAGCCAAACGCTGGCAAGGTGCTTCTGGATGGCAAAGAGATCACCGATTGGCCGATGTATAAGCGAGCGCGTGCAGGCGTTGGCTATCTGCCGCAAGAGGCCAGCGTCTTCCGCAAGCTTTCCGTGCAAGACAACCTCCGGCTCGTATTGGAGTTGCACGGCCTAAGCAAATCGAAGATCCAGGCCAAGGTAGACGAGCTTGTCGACGAGCTGCACATTCGAAAGATCATCGACAGCACTGCCAATGTCCTCTCTGGTGGAGAGAGAAGGCGAGTCGAGATCGCCCGCGCCCTCGCCAGCGATCCCAAGTTCATCCTCCTCGACGAGCCCTTTACCGGCATCGACCCGGTGACCATCGAGGAGCTTCAACTCATTATCCGGGCCCTCCGAAACCGAGGCATCGGCATTCTAATCACCGACCACAACGTATCCGCCACCCTCCGCATCACCGACCGAAACTACATTCTCATCGACGGCCAAATCATCGCCTCCGGCTCCGGGGAGCAGATCGCAGGCAACGACCTCGTCCGAAAGCACTACCTCGGCCAGCAGTTCGGTAGCGACCCGTTTGAGGCGAGACAGGTGGAAGAGCACATTGCGGAGATTGAGAAGGAAGAGCACGAGGGGGAAGGGGTTTCTTGATCGCGGAGCCACGGGAGACAGGATTCAAGATGCAGGATTCAAGATACAGGAACCGAGAAGGCGCAATTGCCATTCTGCTTCGTGAAGTTCGAATCCTGAATCCTGAATCTTGCATCTTGAATCCTGCAACCTCGACCCGCCAGGAGTGGGCATGAAGCACGTCGACCGACTCATCCTCGCCGAGATTCTCGGCCCGTGGTGCTTCGGCGTGGCGATGTTCTCGGTCCTAATCTTCGCCGGGAACTACCTGTTCCAGGTGTCCCAATATTTCGTATCCGGCGCGCCACCGGGGGAGGTGATTGAGCTTGTGTTGCTCTTCTTGCCGGGCGTCATCATCAAGACGTTCTCCATGGCGTTGCTTTTGGCAGGCCTGCTCGGCTTTGGACGGCTAAGTTCTGACAGCGAGATCGTCGCTCTGCGAGCTGCCGGAATTTCTATAAGGCGGATGATGGTTCCTATCGCTGGCTTCTCGCTGGCTGTTGCTATTGCTTCATTTGCGTTAAACGAACTGGTAGTCCCCCCGGCCACGATGCACGCCCTTGCCCTTCAGGACTCCATTACGAAGAACCTCACGATGGAGTCAGATCAGGCGCTGGCCACCACTGTGAAGGATAAGAAGACCGGAAAGGTCAACCTTATGGTGGCGGCTCTCAACTTCGACCTTGGGACGAGAACTCTTCGAAAAGTGACGATCACTTCGTATGACAAGATGGGAAATCCCAACTTCTACCTCCACGTGCCCGAGCTGGCCTACCAAGGCGCGAACCAATGGCGAATCATCGGTGGTGCCGAGCTAACGGGCGCTCTGGGCGGCTATCACCTCCAACTCACGGGAGATGCGTGGCCTCAAGAGATCAGCAAACAAGATTTGAGCTTTAAACCGGAAGATCTGCTCAGACAGAACCTGAAAGCGTTGGATGCATTCAGCCTCTCCCAGATGAAAGAGCAGATCGCACTAGCGAAACTCGACCCGCAAACCAAGAAGAAGCAGATTGCAAACCTCGAATACGGCTTCTGGAACAAGTTCGCGTTGCCTTTGGCCGCGCTCGTTTATGGATTGCTGGGAGCGCCGCTTGGAATTCGAAACGTGAGAACTGGCGCCGCCACAGGCTTCGCGGTCTCAGTGGCGATCATCTTCGCGTATATAACGTTGGCAAATTTGATGAACGTTTATGCAGAAGGCGGGGTTATACCGGCTTATCTTGCGAGCTTCACGCCATTGCTGATCGGACTGGTCGCCGCAGGCGTAATAATTTGGCGAAGGAATGGGTGAGCGGAGTAAATCGTAAATCGTAAATCGCGCGGAGCGGACTTGGTAATAGACAGCGGAAGAGGGGTCACGGAAGATCAGTTAAGGAACCGGCGAGAGTTGCTCTGCCTTTCCACGCCCGCCCCTGGGAGTTGCATTGCTGCTCCGTCGATTTACGATTTACGATTTACGATTTACAGGCCCGTTGCCATCGAGGTCCCATGGACGTAATCAGTTTAGGGTTTCTGCTGATCATGATCCTGGCCGGAGGCTTGGTCGCATTGATGGCGGACAAGCTTGGACGCACGCTGGGAAAGAAGCGGTTGACTCTATTTGGCCTACGCCCCCGTCACACTGCGACCATGATCACCGTCTTGGCCGGAATGCTCATCCCGTTCATTACGGTCCTCTTCGTCGCCCTCGTTAGTAAAGATGTCCGCGACTGGATCGTGGAAGGACGTCAGGCGATCGGCAAAGCCAAGGCGGCTCAAGCCCAAGTCGACCAATTGACCGTGCAGAAGCAGGACCTGGCAACTGTCACTGTTGGCCTCAAAAAGCAGAACGAACAAGAGCTAAGAAAGCAGCGTGAGATCGAGCAAAGGCTCGCTATGGAGCAGGCAAAACTGGCGATTGAGAACCAGCGCGTGGCTGCGCTGCAGGGCAAGCTGACAGCCTTGCAAAGCCAGCAGACCAAGCTAACGGGGAGTCTTCAGCGAGTCAACTTGGCCCTCTCTGTCGCCACCAAGGACACGAAAGCAGCCGTGCTCCAGCGAGAAAAGGCCCAGGCCGAACTCGCGAAAGCCCAAGACATGCTCGGCCGGGTCAAGCTGTCCTATACGGAACTTAAAAAGCAGTGGAATGAGCTCAATGATAAGGCGATGAGCTTGACAGCCGACAACGACAAGCTCACGAGCCAAAACTCGAGCCTCGCCACTCAAAACGCCAAGGCGGCGACCGATTTGGAGATGAGCAAGCGGAATCTTGAAGCTTCGCAAGAGCAACTTGACGAAGTTAATACCAATCTTGCCAGGGCTAACGCAGAGGCGGCCAACTTTGCGGGATTTCTTAGCAACGACTACACGGTCAGCCGGATGAAGCCGCCGATCTTCTCAGTGGGCGACGAACTGGCGAGGGTCTCTATTCCCTCAGGATGCAGCGCCGAAGAGGCGAAGGGCCTGTTCGCAAACCTTATGCAGGAGGCCGTCAGGCAGGCTACAGTCCACGGAGCGGGACCCTTCAGTAACCTCATTCCAGAAAGGGCCGCACTCTATCCCCTCAAAGACCCAAAGGGCCAAACGGTCACGCCAGAAGACCAGGAACAGGCGATTGTAAAAGCCATCACCGCAAGCAAGGAAGACCAGGTGCTTGTAGCCTTGTGCAAATACAACACGTTCCTCGGCGAAGGAGTGCCCCTCGACATCAGGAAGAAGTCGAATCCGCTTGTGTACAGACGTGATGACCAAGTGGCGGAGGTCCGAATCAACGGCGGCCTGCCTGAAGCAGATATTCGTCAGCAGCTTGTAGACTTCTTGACCACGACGGTCAAACCCAAAGCGATCAAGGACAACATGCTTCCGGTTTCCGGGCAGGAAGAACAATTCGGAGAAGTGCCGATCAACGATATTGTGGATCTTGCGCGAAGCATTCATGCGACGGATCGGCGAGTCAAGGTTGACGCCTTGGCAAGCTTTGATACGCATGCGAGCGATCGCTTGCAGCTTCATTTCCGGGTGCGCTAAACGTGGAAAACCCGAAGACTGTCCTTGCGATCGATCCGGGGAACTCGAAGTGCGGGTTGGCTTTGGCTACGCGGGACTCAGCGGATGTGGTGCACCTCATGTGGCACTGCATCGTCCCCCGCGAACAAGTGATCGCGAAGCTACAGGAGGCTCACGATCAGGTGGCTTATTCGATGATCATCGTGGGCTCGGGAACCACTTCGAAGCCCTTAATCGCAGACATCAGGGCAGAGTTGCCGAGCATGGCGATTCTGGTGGTGGACGAGAAGGACACCACCTACCAAGCGCGCGAGCGCTACTGGGAGCATAATCCCCGCCGCGGTTGGCGGCGGTTCTTGCCGTCTACTTTGCAGCTCCCTCCGGAACCGGTGGACGACTATGCGGCGCTTATCATCGCCGAGCGCGTTCTTATCGCCTGACGAAATGTAGCATCGGCCCTCTGGGCGATGTTTCTCGCGTCCTTTTTCGACCTTGCGTGGGGCTCCGGGCGAGGCGTGGATACGAGGCGAGAAACATCGCTCAGAGGGCCGATGCGACGCTTGTTCTCGCGTCCTCCGACACGTTGCTTGGAATTGTGAGCGAGGCGACGATTCTTAGCTCGAAACATCGCCCAGAGGGTCGATGCTACGGCTGGTTTGGCTCGACTCAGCGTTGGTCGCCGCGGCCGTTTTTGCCTCGGAAGCGGCGCTCTTCGAATGCGAGAAGGTATTCGACCTCGGGGGAGACGATGACTTCTCGTCGGACGGTCTCCATGGCGGTAGATAGGTTGAGCTGGGACTTGTAGAGCAGCTTGCAGGCTTTGTGCAAAGCCAAGCGAGACTCGGGGGTGATGCCCATGCGGCGAAGTCCGACGGCGTTGATATCGTGGACGCGCTCGTCGATGCCGTCAATGAGCATGAAGGGTGGGATGTCCCGCGTGATCTTGCTGAAACCGCCGACCATGGCGATTTTGCCGACTCTCACAAACTGGTGGATGCCGACCATGCCCCCGATCGTGACGAGATCCTCGACGGTGACGTGGCCCGAGAGCCCGCAACTGTTGGCGATGGTGACCTGGTTGCCGAGGGTGACGTTGTGGCCAAGGTGGCCGTAGGCCATGATGAAGCAATCGTTGCCGACCCTGGTGTAGCGGCCCTCGCCAGTGGCGCGGTGGATGGTGACGTACTCGCGAATGACGTTGTTGTCGCCGATTTCGAGGAAGGTTGGCTCACCCGCGTACTTGCGATCCTGGGGATCTCCACCAAGGACCGCGCCTTGTGCGACGACGTTGTTGCGTCCAAGGGTTGTGTTGCCCCGAATGGTGACGTGGCCCTCCAGCTTGGTGCCTTGGCCCAAGACAGCTCCCTCATCGATCACGCAGAAGGGACCGACGATCACGTCCGCGGCAAGCTCCGCGCGTGGGTGCACGCTCGCTAGCGGGTGGATGTTCGGCAAATTATCGAGGGTCCTTATCAACAAGTTTGAAGATCATCTGCATTTCGGCCGCGACCTCCTCGCCCACGCGACCTACCGCTCGAAACTTTCCTACGCTGCCGCGAATCCATAGGAGTTCTACGGTCGTGATCAACTGGTCGCCGGGGACGACGGGACGCTTGAACTTAGCTTCTTCGATATGGCCAATGAGGGGGATCTTGTTCTTGTGATTGGGGTCACTGAGGAGGATCACCGCTCCTACCTGGGCCATGGCCTCCACAATGAGAACCCCGGGCATGATCGGCCGGCCCGGGTAGTGACCTTGGAAGAACGCCTCGTTCACGGTCACGTTCTTAAGCCCCTTTCCGCCCTTGCCCGGCTCCATCTCCAACATCCTGTCCACGAGGAGCATTGGGTATCGGTGGGGAAGGCATTCTAATATCTGCTGAATGTCTATGAGAAGGGAGCCTCCGGAGTCGTTGCATGCAAGTTTACTCTGAGGCCATTTTTGAACTCGGATCGGGGATCTCGGATCGCGAATCTGGCGGTTACCCTTTCCGACATCCGCGATCCGAGTTCCGAGATCAACGGACGTACGCCCGGTTCGCTTCCACCGCCTGGCGGTTGATGCCAGACTCGGCGAGTTGAGTCAGCGTCATGTCGGCGTTCTTTTCTTCATCTAGCGTTTGTTGGAACAGGCTGGATGCATCGTTGAGACCCATTTGCATGGCCAGTTCTCGCGCGGTGCCGTAGGCGGCGATCTCCATGTGCTCAGCCTTCTGCGCGCAGCCAATAAGGGCGGCGTCTCGCATGGGGGAGGGTTCCATGTCGCCGACCGTGTCCTGGGTGTCTTTGATCAGACCTCGGGTTGCGTTGGACTTCTCGCCGTCCGGCTCGAACCCCTGCATTTGGGCAATTTGCTCGAGACGCTGGCACTGGCCCATAGTTTCTTGCCGGTGCATATCAAACGCTTGCTTCAGTTGCGGATTCTGGGCCTTCTCGGAGAGAAACATCAGGCCGTCGAGAAGGTTCTTCTCCATGTCGTAAAGCCGCTGGACATCCATCTTCATCAAGTCATCAAAATTCATCGCTTTCTCCTTTTTGAAACAGCTTGGGGGGTCGCCTGTTGGCGCCTCGTAGATTTGCTGGCGAATCTTTTGATGCGGATGTTCGGTCGGCCGCTTATGAAATCTCGGAACTCGGATCGCGGATCTGGGATCGAATTCCGGAAGCTTCTCCTAGATCCGAGTTCCGCGATCCAGATCCGAGATTATTGCGGTTCCGCGTCGTCTCCGTTTTGTTGCTGGAAAACGGGCGGGGCGATCACTACGGGCGGGGCAGTGAAGCCGGCTAGGTCTTTGCTTTGGATTTCGGACCAGGCGGACTGCATGGAGGCGAATTGTTTGAGGAGGGCTTTATAGCTAGCTTGCTGGGTGAGGGTGGGGCGGAGGTCGGCGGCTTCTACGGAGCCGTAGATTCCGCTCAACTCGCCGGAAAGGCCGCCACCTCCGAACCGTCGCCGTCGCCCGCCGCCTCCGCCGGTAAGGGCGGCTAGTTTGGCGTCTAGGACGTCGAGTCTTGTGGCTTCGTCGCCGGTGGCTTTGGATCGGGCGGTTTTGATCTGGTCTCGGACGGCTCCGATTTGGGTTTCGATGGCCGCGGCTTTGGCCGAGTCATCCCAGCTTGTTTTGGCCATCTCGAACTGAAGGGCGAGGTCTTCTTTGGAGGTGGGGACTCGTGGGTCCATTCGGACGGTCAGAGGCTGCTCGTCAGAGCGGCCGTTGACGGTGAGGCGGACGGTGTAGTTGCCTGCGGGCGCCCAGGGGCCCTTGGGCTCGGGGGCGGTGTTGTGGATGATGGCTTGCATGGGGACGAATTGGGGCGGCTGAGTAGGGCCGTAGTGGAGGTCCCAGTAGAAGCGGTGCATGCCGGGCAAGTTGGAGAGGATTTGGGGTGGGCGGACCCAGTAGCGGGGGACTTCGAGCGTTTCCGGGTCGACGGTGAGGGGCTTGTCGTCGCTGGAATAGTGGCGGACCACGGTGCCTTTGGAGTCCAGGATTTCCAGAACTACATGGTTAACGCCGGCGGTCGGGTGGGGTTCCAGGTCGGTCCCAAGGTGGTAGTCGATGATCGCGCCGTCAGGCGGATTTTTGCCGGCTGGCTCATCCGGAGGAAGCGGCGTGTCTGTATTCATGTCCCAGCGGACTCGGTAGGCAGAGGCCGGAGCAAACAATTCGGTGGTCATATCCAACAAATTCAAGCCACCTACGACCAACGTGGGCCGAGTCGAATCTTGAAAGCGGCCTGCCAGTTGTCGAAGCGGTGTGACATCGTCGAGAATCCAGAATGACCGGCCATGTGTGCCGACACAGAGATCGTCATCCTTGACGATCAAGTCGCGAATCGACGTAGCTGGCATGTTCTGGCGCAGCAGATTCCATGTCTTGCCATCGTCGGGCGAAAACCATACAGAAGTCTCCGTTCCGGCGTAAAGAAGACCTTTCTGCAGAGGGTCCTCTCGAACGACATTAACTGGCCCGAAGTCCGGCAGGCCGTTATCGATCTCGGTCCAGGTCTTCCCACCGTCATGCGTCCGCAGGATGTGGGGGTGCATGTCGTCCATGCGGATGCGGTTGACGGCGATGTAGGCGGTGTCTTTATCGAAGTGGCCGGCGTCGATTTGGGAGATTTTGCTCCACGACGTGACCGAAGAAGGGGTGACGTTGGACCAGGTTTTGCCGCCGTCTCCGGTGACCTGGATGAGGCCATCGTCGGTGCCGGCCCAGAGGAGGTTGACGTCGAATTTGGACGGGCCGAGGGAGTAGACGACGCCTCGGCGGGGCATCTTCTCCATGTCGGCGTCTTTGTATTTGCCGACGGAGGCGGGGATGTCCGGATGCTCTCGGGTGAGGTCGGGGCTGATGACGTCCCAGCTGCTGCCGCCGTTGGTGGTCTTGAAGACCACGTTGCCGGCATAGAAAAGTGCGTGCGGATCGGCGGGGGAGAAGACGATGGGGGCGGTGCGGACGAAGCGGTAATCGCCGGACGGGGAGACGTTTTGGGATTGCGCGGTTCTCCAATCGAAGCGGGAGATCTTGCCGCCATAGATCAGGTTCGGATTGAGCGGATCGGGGGCGCAGTAGCCGTACTCTTCGGCGGCGACGGGGTGCCACTCGCGGAAGGTGACGGCGCCATCGTTGCCTCGGCTGGAGATGCCAACGGAGCCGCTTTCCTGCTGGCCGCTGTAGAGGCGGTAAGGGAAGGCGTTGTCGGCGGCGACGTGGTAGAGCTGGGCGGTGGGCTGGTTGTACCAACTGCTCCAAGTGCGGCCGCCGTTCTCGGTGAGGGTAGCGCCTTGGTCGGAGCCGAGGAGGATGAGATCGGGGTTGTCTGGGTTGATCCAGATGCGGTGGTAGTCGTCGCCTCCCGGCGAGCCTTTCCAGCCGTCCCAGGTCTTGCCGCCGTCGGTGGACTTGTAGGTGCAGGTGTTGGAGTCGTAGACAATGTTAGGGTCTTTGGGATCGACTTTGATCTCGGCGAAGTCATCGCCTCTTCCCCAGAGGCGGTCCTGGTTGTTCACCATCTTCCAGGTTGTGCCGCCGTCTTCGGTCTTGTAGATGCCGCCCTTGTCGCCCGCGTCCACGGTTGCGTAGATGATCTGCGGGTTGCTCGGGGAGATTCCGAAGCCGATTCTTCCCACTTCTTTGGGGAGGCCAGTGAGCTGGTTCCAGGTGGTGCCGCCGTCGCTGGATTTGAAGAGGCCGTTATTGGGGCCGTTCAGGTAGCCGTTCTCCCACGGGCCTTGCTGGCCCTCCCAGAGGTCGGCGTAAACGGTGTCTGGGTTTTTTGGATCGATGGTGACTTGGAACGCGCCGGTGGTTTCGTTCTTGTAGAGCACCTTCTGCCAGGTCTTGCCGCCGTCTTCCGAGCGGAAGATGCCGCGGGTTTGGTTGGGGCCGTAGGGGTGGCCGAGGGCGGCGACGAATACCTTGTTGGGGTCACGAGGGTCAACCGCGAGCCCTCCAATCTGCTGGGCGTCCTCAAGGCCGATGTGGGCCCAGGTTTTGCCGGCATCGGTGGACTTGTACATGCCGTCACCTACCGAGAGGTCGGGTCGCTGGATTCCTTCGCCGGAGCCTACGTAGACGGTGTCTGGGTTCGACTGGGCGACGGCGACATCGCCGATCGAGCCGGTGTCTTGGCTATCGAAGATGGGTTGCCAGGTTCGGCCCGCGTCGTCGGTCTTCCAGACTCCTCCGTTATTGACGCCGATGTAGAACTCATTCGGCCGTCCGATTACGCCTGTTGCGCCAACGGTTCGTCCGCCTCGGAACGGGCCGATGCAGCGCCATTGGAGGTCTTGGTACAGGTGCGGATCGACCGATTGCGCGAGTCCGGCGGCGACGAGAGCGAGGGTGGAAATTAGGGTGATGGGGCGGAGCATTGTCTTACGTGGGCCTTATTGGAGTTTGTTAATCATGCACGATCTTGGAACGTAGGCGATTTGCAGTTGGTAGTTGCGAAGTGCTGCACTCGCGCTTTTTGTAGCACACGCTTATGGGGCTGCTTTGAGGGAGTTTCACGCAGAGGCGC
>JANYLD010000119.1 GCA_025363835.1 Armatimonadota bacterium | reverse complement strand
GCCGATGCGAACACCGTTCGCATCGGCCCTTCCTTTTGTTCCTCAGCCACAGCTAACAGCTAACAAACTAGGGCTTCGTCAGCCATGGAGCAGCAAAGAGCGATTTACCCTTGGGACCCCAGAGGTCGAGACGCGGCTGGTCGTCCCGCACCGTCGCTGCAAGCATTCCATTCCCCGGCCCAATGAGATTCATCTCGGCAGATGACTGAGACACGCTAAATCCGGCCGTGTTGCTACCATCCACTTGAGGAGTCTTCTCTTTCGCGAGCGCCAAATTAGCCCCGTCTGCATTAACCAGCCACCAGGCGCGCTTCTCGCCATTCTTATCCCGCAGCGTGATAGCGCCGCCTTCTTGGTTGCGCCCGGTCGCAATGGTCACAAGAGGCACACCATGTTGGTCAACCACTTGCAGTTCATGTACCTTCAGCACCCCCGGGACCGGCGCCTCCGCCTCCTGCCACCCTGCAAGCGCGAGAATAGGTACGAGAAGGCACGCAGCGCACAAAAGCGTTAGCCGCCGGTTAACACGCTCCAATCTCTCAACGCGCCATAAAAGATCCGTTTCTGCATTCATATCGCAATGGTTCAGACGAGGGGAGAAGCTGGATGGATCATGAAACCGAGCTAGTTTGGGAGTGCGAGAGCTTGTGCTCGCCCTTCTACGTGTTCGTAAGTTTTACTGATGGCTGATAGCACGTTAAAGCGCGAGCAAGCTCGCGCACTCCCAAATAATCGGCGATGCTAGCCAGGCTTCGCCGAGCGTGGATGCGCCGTCTCCACAACCTTGTGCAACCGCTCGATGCTCAGGTGGGTGTAAATCTGAGTGGTTGCCAAACTCTCATGACCGAGCAACTGCTGCACGGTCTTCAAATCCGCGCCCCGGTCCAACAAGTGAGTCGCAAAGCTGTGCCGCAACGTATGCGGCGACGTCTCAGTCGGCAATCCCGCTTGGGCCGCCCACCGCTTTACGACGTTCTGAATCGTGCGCGTCGTGATCCGTCCGCCGTGGTTATTCGTAAAGAGCGGATCACCAAGCTTCGGCCGCGTCCGCTCCCCTTGAATGTAATCCTTCAAGGCTGCGCTGCAGGTCCGGCCAAAAAGAGACATCCGCTGCTTATTGCCCTTGCCTCGAATGAGAATGCTCTGCTCCCTTAAGTCCAAGTCCTGCACATTCGCTCCCGCAACCTCAGAGGCGCGAAGACCGGCCGCGTACATCAACTCCAACATAGCGCGATCGCGTCCAGGGAACTTGGACAACGCATCTTGGTCCAGCAGATGGGTGGTTTGAGCAATGTTAAGCGCCTTTGGCAAATGGCTCCTCTTCATCGGAGTGGCCAAAGCCTCAGTCGGGTCAACAGAAATAATCCCCGCGCGCTTTAGGTGCTTGACAAAGGTTCGTAGCGTGGAAAGCTTCCGAGCCCTCGTCACTCCATTGCCACCGAACTGCCTCAAATAAGTCCGCAAGGAAGCCGCATCCAACTCCATTTGCCCCTCGAGCATTTCGGAAAGCTGGTGCAAATCGGAGCCATAGGAGCGCACGGTATGAGGCGACCGCTTTGTCGCCAAAGTCTCCAAAAACCCCTTGATATGCTCGTCCAAAGGCCGAGCTTTACTATCCTTAGCCTGCATTCGTCGCCCATCCGTGGGCTCTCTAAGTGTACAACGAAGCTTGCGCTCACTCCTTTTTGAGAACCCAGTTGCCCCGGGTCAAAGTCGTTCCGCCATTTGAAACCAGAAAGCGAAGAGGCTTCTGCTTCCCGTCAAGCGGTGTGACTACGATCTCATTGCCTTCGGCCATCCAAGCACATTTAAGCCCTGTTCCGCCGCCGTCCGAGACGAAGAGCCAAGCGCGCTTGTTCTCATCAAGAGTTAGCTCAAGCCCACAGGATTGATGCCGAGTTTGGCCAGGACCGTTATCCAAGAACCTCTGCTGCCGGACGCCAACGCTGAGGCCGCCAATGAAAGTCCCAACATATTGATCATCGCTCAGATGGCATCCCGCCAACCAAAAACAAAGGATCAAGCCGGCGAACCCTAAATTGCATGCAACTCTGTCCATGATGGGCCGTCCTTCCGCTTCGATATAGAAGACCGCGATGAAGACCGAAAGGCTCCCGTCCCGCAAAATTGCTTAGTACCCTGCGCACAACACCTGGAAAATGCCTTATGCATGCAACCAGAACGCAACTACGAACAGCCGCCTCAAATCACCCCGCCGCCAGTGGCAACCGGCTCGCAGGTCTATATGCACCCTGCCGCCCCGCCGGTTCAAAAGCCGCGGACCAGCATCCTGTGGGTCATTCTGGTGATCATCGCTATCCCGATGGCTCTCGATTCGATTTTCGGAGCGCTGAACCAAGCAAGGGGAAGCCATCTTTCGTACGACGGCCAAAGGCTCCCGCCGGCCGAGGCGCGAGCCGCTGTCCAGGATATCGCGGCCATCACGCAAGGCGAAAAGGCGGGCGATCCGAGTTCGTTGAACACAGACTACCAACCGCAGACCAAGATCGGCGAGCAGTTCCAAACCCTGATGCAGACCGCCGTGGTTGCAAGCTCCAAGTACCTGAAGGACACGGCAGAGGCCCGCTCGAAAACGTTTCTAACCCCGCACCAGCTCGGCACACCAAACGGCCGGGCCAACGCGCGTAGGATCCATCTCAAATACATCGCCGCAACCAATACCTACCGAATCGCATCCACTGAATACGCGTCCAAACTTGCCGCCTTTATTAACCAAATTTCAGGGCAGCAGTCCATCCAGCCAGGCGCTTACCAAGCGGAAGACAACGAGCTGGCGAGACTCAGCGACGGCCAAAGCCAAGGCATCACAAAGGTGCTGGATTTCGTCGACCAGGAGCGCCCTTCCTATGACGCACAAACGCACAAGCTCACCTTCACGTCAGCCGCAGCCGTCACCGAATATAAAGCCTTGGCCGACGACGTCGCGGTGCAGTCGGGCGTCCTCGCCGGGAGAAAGGGAGAGATTTTGCAGCGGAGGCAAAGTGCCCTGAGGCAATCCCTGACAACGCTTCAAGGCTACGCGATGTAGGCGTCCTGAAACTTCCGCAAGGCCAAGCAAACGTTGTGCCCCCCGAACCCGAAAGAGTTCGAAAGCGCTACGCTGACCGTGACGTCTTGCGCCTTGTTCGGAACATAGTCTAAGTCGCAATCGGGGTCCGGCTTCTCGTAGTTGATCGTCGGCGGCACCTTGCCGTCCCGCATCGCCAGCAAGCAAATCAAAGCCTCGATCGCTCCCGCCGCGCCTAGCGTGTGGCCGATCATCGACTTGGTGCTGCTTACCTTCACTTTATAAGCGGCGTCTCCTAAAGCCCTCTTCATCGCCCTTGTTTCGAGCTTGTCGTTATACAAAGTCGAAGTGCCGTGGGCGTTGATGTAATCGATGTCCTCCGGCTTCAAACAAGCATTGCGCAAAGCCATTCTCATCGCGCGGAAAGCGCCGTCGCCTTCGGGGTCGGGCTGGGTGATGTGGAAGGCGTCGCCGGACATTCCGTAGCCGATAACTTCGCCATAAATCTTCGCGCCCCTTGCCTGGGCGTGGTGCAAATCTTCCAGCAGGAGAACACCGCACCCTTCGGCAATCACAAACCCGTCCCGGTCCAAATCAAACGGTCGCGAAGCATGCGACGGGTCGTCGTTGCGGCCTGTCATGGCTCTCGCGGCGCTAAAGGCGGCAATGGAAATCTCGTTTATCGGAGTCTCAGAACCCCCCGCGAGCATCGCTATCGCGTCTCCGCGTTTGACGATGTGATAGGCGTCTCCAATCGCATTCGCGCCCGTCGCACAAGCGGTGACCACGCAGTTGTTCGGCCCTTTCAGCTTGTGGACGATCGACGTGTAGCCGCTCGCCATGTCCGGAATCATGTAGGGTACGAGGAACGGAGAAACGCGATCCGGGCCCTGCTCGATCATTTTCCGGTGCTGCTCGCCAAGAAACGTCAGTCCGCCGATGCCGGAGCCGATGAGAACTCCAACTTCCTCCGCCTCTTCTCCCTCGGGCTTCCAGCCTGCGTCTTGCAGCGCCATGGTCGCGCCCGCGACGGCGAAGGCGATGAACTTGTCGATTCGCCGGGCCTCTTTGCGGTCCAGCCAGTCTTCCGCGTTGAAGTCGCGCACCTCTGCGGCGACTTGCGTGGTGTAAGGCGTAGGGTCGATGTGGGAGATGCGGTCAACCGCGTTCTCGCCCGCCAGCATGCGCGGCCAAAACTTGTCGACCCCCGTACCGAGCGGTGTAACCGCGCCTAGACCGGTAACCACGACCCGACCGGAAGCAACCGGCCGATCAGGCATTAACCGACCTTTTGACCTTCGTCAAGCTTCTTGCCGATATAACGACTGGCGTCGCCCACGGTCTTGATCTCGCCGACCTCGTCGTCGGGAATGTCGATTCCAAATTCGTCCTCGAAGGCCATGACGAGCTCAACCACATCCAGGGAGTCCGCGCCGAGGTCCTCTTGGAACGAAGCCGTCTCAACAACTTCCTCCTCTTTAACCCCCAACTCCTCTACAGTGACCTTCTTGACGCGCTCTAAGATGTCCGAAGCCATGCCGCACACGTTACCCCGCGCAGGCCTCTCGCGTGAAGATGGATGGGCTTTTTGTCGTCCCGAGCGCGATCTATTCGGTCATTACAAATTTCAAGAAGCGTGACAAACTGAGTCTTCGAATGCGCGTCTACTACCCAAATCCCCCCGAAGGCGTCATCCAGCGGCTCCAGGCCGCCGTCGATCCTGGCATCCAGGTGCACACCGGAGAGAAAATCGGCGACTACGAGGTCTTGATCGATGGCCGTCCTGCGGAGGATTTGGTCATGGCGCCAAGCCTGCACACGCTAATCGTGCCCTACGCCGGTGTAGCCGGGCCAACCCTAGAACTTCTCATCAAATACCCCCACATCAGCGGCCACAACCTCCACCACAACGCGGCTGACACGGCCGAGGTCGCCATCGCTCTGCTTTACGCGGCGGCAAAGAGAGTCCTGCCTATCGACCAACGGCTCCGACAGGACGACTGGGGCTCTCGCGAAGAAGATTGCAAAGCCGTTGCTTTGGAAGGGAAGACCGCCCTCGTGCTCGGCTACGGCGAGATTGGACGACGGATCGCACGCGTCCTTGTTGCTGCTGGACTTAGGGTGCTCGCACTGCGAAGGAGCGGCTCAGGCGAACCGGTTGACGGCGTGGAAATGCATCCCATTGCTCGCCTGAGAGGGTTCTTGCCTCTCGCCAACGTCCTCATGCTCGCCCTCCCGCTTACGGCCGAAACTCAGGGACTGATTGGCCCGGAGGAGCTTGCCCTGATGCCAAAAGGCTCCATCCTCGTCAACATCGCCCGCGGCCCGATCGTAAATGAGGAAGCGCTGTACAACGCCCTCAAGACCGGCCACTTACACTCGGCGGGACTAGACGTCTGGTACCACTACCCCGAAGCCCCCCAAGAAACCCCGGGCTATTTCCGAGCGCCCGAAAACTATCCCCCGACCCCGCCGTCCGATTTCCCCTTTCGCGACCTAGACAACGTCGTAATGAGCCCCCACCGCGGTGGAACCTCCATGGACACGGAGTCGCGAAGAGTCGCCGCCCTCACCAAAATGCTCAACGCCGCCGCCAAGGGCGAGCCGATTGACCACAAGGTTGACCTGCAATCCGGTTATTGACGCTGCAACCCTGGCTTCGTATATGTCCTATTCCTTCCGGACGATTTACCATTTACGATTTACGATTTACGGCGAAGCCCCTACATCGCATAATCGCTTTTGGGCTCCCGAATCCCAAATTCGGCCAGCCCCGCGATCGCTAACATGCTCGAGATCGCATCCAGGTGGTACCCATCGTGCCCCAGCACATGGACCGCCTGAACCTCAAGGCTCATCGAACCGTGGCGCGGATGAACCGCCGCCTTGTCCCAGTCCACGTCGCTCAAGCCCTTGAAGAACCGGGTCAAATCCTGCCGAGCATGGCCAAACAACTGGATGGACTCATGTGGATCGCCCAAACCATATCGCCTCTTCGAAGCCACGACGACGGAGTCCGGGTCCTCCAGCGGCACGCCACCTTTCAAAGTGGTCTGTGCCCGCTTCAAAAACACCTTGTCCCAATCCGCCAAATGCGCCATCGTCTCCTTGAGAGTGAAGCGATGCGGCAAACTTAGCTCCCAAACCGGACTGTTCGGGGCCAACGGCCCCGCCAGCAGCGCAAGGATCCGAGGCGTGGCGGAGAGCCCAGTCAGCACGTGCTCCCGAGTCTTCGCGGGCAAGATCATTCCGACCAGCATATCTGAGGGCGAGTGGAGCACCAACACCGTTGAGATGCATATCGACACGGTTTAGTCCGGCCAGAAGGTTTTCTTCCTTAACGACCTGCTGGCAACCGATGGCACAGGCGCCGCTGCGCGACTCATCGAGCGCCATATGGGCGAAGTCGGTACCTTTCGGCCTCCATATCGAACTCTCATTCTAGACGGCAGAGCCGATCTCCTCGCATCTCACCTTCGATTATTGATCGAATATTGACCCACCCCCTAATCAAGGTCAACGCGTGCGCTGTCGGGGAGCATTCCGATAATCGCGTCTTTGAGAATCTGCCAACGCGAGAATTGGCTGTTTAGTCGAATGTAATCTTCCTCAGTTCGCATCATATAGTAACTGACAGTCGATCCTTCACCAGATGAGGTCGACTCGTGCTCAAACCCGGTGACATCGTCCCACGCCAATCTATCCTTTAACTTCCCAAACATGTTGAAGCGACGAATGCAGTCCTCGGTGACAACAACTTTCGCATTGATCATGTGGGCAATGAGCGCAGTCCCAACCAGCACCAGAGGCACAGTCGCAAGAATTACAGGAGTCATGTTGAAGTATCGTGTTTCCTCACGGAGACCTGACCGCAGAGAGAACACAAGAAAAACGAAAGCAAAGCCGATGAGTGCAACGGCAACCGTCATATAGCCTGTCGGGCGAAAGGCTAACCCCTCGGTGGGTATATGCGGCTTGGTTCTTTCCATGTCCGACGCATTGAGGCCGGAAGCGTTCTTGAATTGCGGTAGGTGCCTAACAATTTCGCCATCAACCAGCGGCCATGCTTGATGCAGCTTTGAAATCTCAAGTTTGGTATCACGGCCACGTAAAACCAAGGACGGCTTCTGGATCCAAGCCTTGCCAGGCTCCAATCCATACGCAGTTGCCAACGACCAGGCTATCTCTCCCACGAGCCTTCCAAAAAGATCGTAGCGTCTTATTCCACTGTCGTCAATTTCGAAACGCGAATTCCAACCAAACAGCATCAAAACTGTGCCGACAATCCAAAAGATAGCTGGAAAAAAAAGCCATACGACTGACATTCCGAGGCTGGGATTCGTGACGTTGACCCCATTCACGGAATAGGGAACTGCGCCCCTGGTTAGGCCGAATTCACTGATGCTTTCTATCTGGGCAGCGAGGCCAGCGAAAAAGAAGAGGGCCCCACCAGCGAGCACGAACGAGCCGCCGCTCTTAACCGTCAACTTTCCATTGGATCGTCGGATCTTGGGCATTTTGATGGTGTTAAGAACCGCCTCCTTGTATTCAGCTCCCCCTCGGGGTGGATTCTTGTGTCGATAGGTTGGCCAAATGGATCAGCAACGCAAGTCCTGAAGGAGGAAAGATGCTCCTCGGCCCGCGCCACAATTCCTTCGCCGAAACGCCGAAACGCCGAAACGCCGAAACGCCGAAACGCCGAAACGCCGAAACGCCGAAACGCCGAAACGCCGAAACGCCGAAACGCCGAAACGCCGAAACGCCGAAACGCCCAAACGCCGAAACGCCGAAACGCCACCCATAACGCTACTCTTTCTTCTTCGCGCCGACCGGATCTTCCTTGAACGTCATCGCCTCAGAGTTCATGCAGAATCGCAGCCCGGTCGGAGCGGGGCCATTGTCGAAGACGTGGCCAAGGTGGCCGTCGCACTTCGAGCAGCGGACTTCCCATCGCACCATGCCGAAGGTGTTATCCATCTTCAGCCAAACGGCCTTTTTATCGACCGGCTGGAAGAAGCTCGGCCAACCCGTACCTGAATCAAACTTGGCGTCGGACCGGAAAAGCTCTTGGCCGCAGCCCGCACAGTAGTAGGTACCGACCTTGTGATTGTCGTAAAATCCCTTGCAGAACGCCGGTTCGGTGTCCGATTTGCGAAGGATGTCGTACGCGTCGGGGGCCAGGCGGGCTTTCCACTCGGCATCGGTCAAAACTAATTTGTCGTCCCGCTTTGGGCTCTGCTGCTCGAATCCCCAGGGGTTCTTGGTGTCGTTCATCGGTTCTCCCATTCGGTAAGTAAAGGCGCCCAGAGTCAACGCGGCGACGCCTAAACATGTGACGATCATTGCGGTGCTACCAACCATACATCTATCGATAAGCCGCAGGAGGTCTCTCAAGTTCCTCTAAATCATACGAGAAAGCTGAATTCCTTCTGAACGCCAGCCCCGTCTCTAAGTTGCCGGAACCTATGAGCGCGGTCCCCATGCACCGAACCACCGTACAAACACCAGGCCCAGCGACCCCCTCGCTATTGTGGCCCGGTAAGGCCGCGCGCGTCCCTTTGTCCGACCGAGAGGCCACCCTCTGTGATGTCTACGGCTACGGCGAGGAACTCGGCAGGCTATTCCGAGGAGACAGCTTCGACATGCTTTCTTGGCTCCTCAATCATGGCTACGCAGGGACTGTCGACCTTGTTTACATCGACCCACCCTTCGGGGGCGGATCGCTTTATAGTCGGAAAGTGCAGTTTCGTGGGGTCGACTCCGACCTAGTGATCCAGGTGCCGGCTTACCAAGACCTCTGGTCAGACGCCGACTACATGCAGTTCATGTACGAGCGCCTCGTCCTACTCCACAGGGTTCTCTCGGAAACCGGAAGTCTGTATCTGCATGTCGACACGGCGCAAGCCCACTATCTCAAGGTCCTTTGCGATGAGGTTTTCGGTCGGGAGAACTTCCAAAGAGAGATCGTTTGGCGCATCGGATGGGTATCGGGCTACAAGAGCCAGGCAAAGAACTGGATTCGCAACCACGACACCATCCTCTTCTATTCCAAAGACCCGGCCCACTTCTACTTCGACAAACAATACGCCCCCTACGCGGCCGGCTATAAGCGTCGCGGAGAAGGAAAGAAGGGCAAGGGTCACCCGCTAGAAGACACTTGGAATTGCAGCGATCAAGACAAGCTCGACTCGATCCAGATCAAAAGCTTCTCACACGAGAAAACCGGCTACCCGACTCAGAAGAACGAACAGATTCTAGAAAGAATCATCCGCTCCTCCAGCCCGGAGGGTGGCCTAGTCCTCGACTGCTTCCTCGGCAGCGGCACCACGGCCGCGGTCGCAAGAAAGATGAGCCGGAGATGGCTGGCCGCGGATGTAAGCCCGGCCGCCGTCCACACTTCGCGGGTGCGCCTCCTTACCGAGGGGCTCGGTCAACTCTCGAGCGGTTTCGCCACTTACGATTTCGAATCCGCCACCCAAACTCCAACCGCCGAGGTTGCTATCGAAAGAAAGTCCAACAAGCTCGACATATCAATCAAATCATTCCAATCTCCCGTTCTGGCCGAGGCCGCCAGCCGTCAGCACGGAAGAGAAGGCATCGACTGGCGATCCACCGTCGACTGCGTCCTGGTCGACCTCAACTTCAACGGCCAAGCCTTCCGCATGGACTTCGCTGACTTGCCGCAAGCCCAACTGACCGTGAAAGGCGTGTACGGCCCTCGCACCAGTGGCAGAGTGGCAGTGAAGATCATCGATCTGCTTGGGAACGAAGTCTTGGTCGCTGAGTAGTACCAGCTGCTTCCTTCCTACTCAAGTTTTTGTCATCCCCAGCGAGTCACCGACTCGAGGGACCTGATTGTGGCTGCAAACCGCTCTTCCCGTACTGGTCGCTTCCTGCAGGTGCCCTCGACTCGCAGACTCGCTCCGGATGACAGAACTCCGGAAGAAATCTGCAATCCTGTGCAGTGCCTCTCACCCGCGAACAACTCCTCACCGCCGTCGAAGAAAACCCGGAAGGAATTTGGAAGCTGTACCTCAGTCATCTGCCTGGCGCAACCTACAAGCGCGATGAAAAGATTCGCCTGATGTGCAGCCGGGTTCCTGTCTCGTTCTTCAACGGCATCGCAGTCAGCAGGCTCAACGAGCAAGAATGCGACGAAGTCCTCTCCAAATCTATCGAAGAGATGAACGCAACCGGCATGCCTTGGAGTTACCAAGTTGGACCCAACTGCACGCCAAACGATCTGGAACTCCGCCTCGACCAACTCGGGCTCAAATTCAGCTACGAGCAACCGTATATGGTCCGCAACCTGGCCACTTGGCAACCGGCGCCCATTCCGAACGGCTTTGAAATCCGCGAGGTGAATGATGCGGAGGCTTACAGCGTCTTCATCGAAGCTGCAGGACCAGCCTTCGGGCTCCCAGACTCCGTGCTCGATGCCTTTGTAACGGCCCAATCCGCGGTCGGCTTCGACCAAAACTGTGCCATCCGCAATTTCATCGGCGAAGAAAACGGGACCGCAGTTGCGACGGGATGCGTGTTCTATGGCGCCGGCCTTGCGGGTATCTACACGATCGGTACCCTCCCGGAAGCGAGGGGAAAGGGCTTCGGCGGGGCGCTAACCGAAGCCTGCATGTCAGATGCCGTTCAAAAGGGCGTTGACACTGCTTTCCTCCAGTCTTCTAAGTTGGGCTATTCCGTCTACCAGCGACTAGGGTTTGAAGAGATTTGTCGCTTCAAAATCTACATCCTTGGCCCATAGGCGCGACAGGCTAAATCTCCAGCGAAGACGAGGGTAGGGCTAGACGTGGACGTCTTGCCTCAGGTGCAGACCTGGAGGTCCGCGCTCCCAGCTCTAGCTCACGCGAGTAGGACCGCCTAGCTAGGAGCGCGGACCTCCAGGTCTGCACCTTAAGCAGGACGTCCACGTCCCGCCCTCCGAGGCAATGCGCGCGTCTTCAACTGCACGAGATGAAAGATAGTGCTAACTCTGGAGCGACTCCGTATAATCACGACGTCAACTGTCCTCCTAGGAAAACCGAATGAAATTTGCTTCCCGCCTCATCCCGATACTTGCTCTGTTCGTCTTCGCCACCCTCGCTGTGGCCCAAGATAACGTGCCAGACAACATCAAAGCTGCCCTCAAGAAGGCCGATGCGGCAGTCGCCGCCATCGTCGCCGTGCCGGAGAGCCAACGCACGTTCGAAAACACCATCGGCGCCATTGACGACCTCAGCGTCCACCTCGATGACGACACGAGCATGTTCCTCTTCATGCAATTCGTCTCCCCCGATGCCCACATCAGAGAGCAAGCGAGGGCCGGAGAAGAGGTGGTGGACAACTGGATCAGTGCGCTCACCAAGAGGGAAGACCTTTACCGGGCCGTCAAAGCGTACGCAGACACCAATCCCCAGGTGGAAGGAGAGCAACACCGGCTCCTGGCTTTCACTCTCCGTGACTTCAAGCGGAGCGGGATGACCCTCCCCAAGGAGCAAAGGGACCGCTTAACTGCGATCGACAACCAGCTCAATAAGCTCGGCATCGAGTTCAGCACAAACATCAACGAAGACGAAACCCGGGTTCCTCTTGCAAAGAGCGAACTCGCAGGTGTCCCCCAAGACGCAATGGATGCCCAGCCAAAGAGCGCGGGCGTCTATCTGTGGGGCATGGACTATCCAAGCTTTGACGCTGTCGAGAACAACTGCACAAACGCCACAACGCGGCAGAAGATTTGGCTGGCCTTCAAGCGCCGCGGCGGTCAGAAGAATGTCGACGTCCTCCAAAAGCTCCTAAAGCTGCGCGCGGAAGAGGCCAAGATTCTCGGCTACCCAACCTACGCCGATTACGTTGTGGAGCCTCGAATGGCCAAAAGCGAGGCGGCCATTCAGAAGTTCTATGCCGACCTTCGGCCCATCGTTAGGAAGAAGGCGCTGGTCGATTGGCAACTCTTCCAAAGCACCAAGCGAAAAGACGTCCACGATCCAAAAGCGAGCTTCTACTACTGGGACTATTCCTACTACAAAACTCAGCTCATGAAGCAGAAATATGCGGTCGATCCCGACAAGGTGGCTGAGTACTTCCCCATGGAGCGCGTTGTCCAGGGCATCTTCGACGTGACGTCACGGCTTTACGATATTAGCTACAAGGATGTCACCGCGGACGCTACCAAGCTCGGCCTCCCGGTGTGGCATCCGGACGTCAAGCTCTACGAGGTCGACGACAACAAGACGCATGAGATGGTCGGCCACATCTTCATGGACCTTTATCCAAGGGCCGATAAGTACAGCCACGCGGCATGCTGGGGCCTTGTTTCTCGCAAGGTTTGGAGTGACGGCACCGTACAGAAGCCGGTCGCTGCCATGGTGACGAACTTTACGAAATCCACTCCCACCAAGCCCTCCCTGATCAAACACGACGAGGTCGAAACGTTCTTCCACGAGTTCGGCCACGGCCTCCACAACATCCTCACCGAAGCGCATTACGGCCGGTTCGCCGGCACTAACGTGGAGCTCGACTTCGTTGAAGCGCCGTCCCAGATGATGGAAAATTGGGTGTGGCAGCCGGAGGTCCTCAACCTCTTCGCCCGGCACTATAAGACGGGGAAACCCCTGCCGCCCGCCCTACTCAAGGGAATGTTCGCGGCCCGCACCCTCGGCAGCGGAATGGAGACGGAGCACCAAATCTATTACGGCATGGTCGACCAGATCTACCACACAGCGCCAGACGGCAGTGTCGATACGACCAAAGTCGGCATCGATGAAATGGGTCAAATCGAGCTCTACAAGGGCGTCCCAGGCACTTACTTCCAAGCCTCCTTCGATCACCTAGTCGGGTATGACGCTGCCTACTACGGCTACCTCTGGTCGCTTGTGTACGCCCAAGACATGTTCCAGCGCTTCAAAGAGTTGGGAGTGTTAAGTCCGAAAACCGGCGCTTACTACCGGGAGAAGGTGCTGTCCAAAGGCGGGACCGTCGACGCCTATGTGATGCTCCGAGACTATCTCGGCCGCGCCCCTAAAGTGGACGCGTTTTTGGAGTACTTGGGCTTGACCCCTCCGGCTAAGAAGAGCTAGCGCGCGACCCACTGGCTCTCAGACTTTGAAATTTGGACTGACAGGCTCCCAACGCCGCGACAAATCCGAAAGCCTGAGAGCTATGACGTCCCGATGATCGCCGCACTGGAGGAAGACTCAGCCTTCCTCGACTTATTGCCGCCTCTAAATGGCCCAGCCTTGGAAAGACTGGAAGAGCCACCGCCGACGTTATCTGAAGGTGTCGCTGATATTCTGAGACGATTCTTCCGGGGTTCAACTGCGAAATCGTTGGGCAAGGGCGGCATTGCCCATTTGGGAATGTTGATCTTCATCTGCATGAAGTCTCTCGCCTGTGCGAATTTGGCGTGCGGGCCGTGGCCTTCCCTATCCAGCGGAATACTTTGCGCTTGGGGCGGTTGCACCACCTTGGGCCGATTCAAATGGGAGTATCTCGCCCGTATTGCCTCCGAAGACACTTCGACCAGGGGAGCCGGTGTCTTAGCTTTCTCAGCTCGACAACTGAAAG
This sequence comes from Armatimonadota bacterium, assembly GCA_025363835.1. GTDB lineage: Bacteria > Armatimonadota > Fimbriimonadia > Fimbriimonadales > Fimbriimonadaceae > JANYLD01. The sequence goes on along the minus strand of JANYLD010000119.1, from coordinate 15,876 downwards.
CGCTCGCGCCTAGAAAGCCCAAGGCAACACCTCCTAATGCGATCATCAACTGCAGCTTAATGGCTGTACTCATCATTCAGATACGGATCGTCAACGGATTTGACGATACCGCCTTAGCCCAAGTTACAGGATATTGAAGATGCGGAGATCACGCTGAGGCAGGATCCCCATGGACCAGAGGCAAGTCACGCCTTACGCGAGCGCGCCGCTTGCGGAGCAAGCTCGGTGTTGACGGACTTAGCGTTCAGCCGTCAGGGTGTGCTTTGTAAGGCCGAGATTCACTACCGTCGATCTTGAAACCGTTCCCACTGAAGCGTTAGGAGCGGCCACTTGCGCGGACCTTGGGCAACCTCCGACTGTGGCAGCGCCGGCAACCGCCCATAGGAGAGGAGGCAACCATCTTAGTCGGCGGCGGCGCTTCATGTCTCTTGGACATGAATGTGTCGGACCAATCGTCTACGTGAGCTGTCCTCCATTCGGAGTACTAAGTCAAAGGTTTTCGATTCTGCGAGCGAGTTCGAAATCGAAAGGAGAAATTCCCCCCACGTCGTGCGTGTTGACAGACACCCGCACCTTTGCATAGGTCAGAAGCATGTCCGGGTGGTGGTTCAGGTTATCGGCCACAAACCCAACGGCACTCGAAAAAACCACTCCGTCTTTGTACGTTTTGAACTCGAAAGTTTTAGTCAACTGGCCATTTTCCAGACCCCACCCGGGGCAGCAAACCAATTCTTCGGCAATTTCACTTTCGTCGAGCTTTCTGTAGGCGAGTTCTGGCATGTCTCCTGTTTACCATCATCTCGAATCGCCGCTGGTACACTGAGCCAACCCAGTGCAGAACCTGATTTTGCCGTGCATGGCTGGTTTGCGCTGCGTAGGAAATCTGAGACAATGACGTCCACACCAGCAACCGCTCCTTCTTTTAACCTCGCCACCGCTTCCAAGGTCTACACGAATCTCAGCGTGGACGAGCTGATCCAACTTGCAGTGGAAAGAGGCGAGGGCCAACTGGCGGCCAACGGAGCCTTCTCTGCCCGTACCGGCAAATATACGGGGCGCACACCTAAGGACAAATTTGTCGTCAGGGACGAACACACCGCCAACAAAATTTGGTGGGAAAACAACCAGGCAATGGATCCGGAGACCTTTGAGAAGCTGTTTGCCAAAGCTCAGGCCTATGCAGCTGGCAAGGAACTGTTCGTCGTCGATACTTTTGGCGGAGCTTCAAAAGACCATCGTGTCTCAGCTCGATTCATTGTCGAGAAAGCCTGGCACGCGCTGTTCGTAAAGCAACTTCTCGTCCGGCCCACAGCGGCCGAACTTTCGGATTATGAGCCGCAGTGGACCATCGTCGATATGTCCATGTTGCTGGCCGATCCTGCTACTGACAAAACCCGCACAGAAGCTGTTATCGCCCTGAACTTCACCACCCATCAAGTCGTCATCATGGGCACGCAGTATGCGGGTGAGATGAAGAAGACGGTTTTCACCATCCTGAATTACATCCTGCCGTTAAGAAATATCCTCGGGATGCATTGCTCTGCGAACATTGGGCCGCAGGGCGATACTGCCCTCTTCTTCGGACTCTCTGGCACTGGCAAGACCACCCTTTCGGCAGACCCCTCACGTCACCTAATCGGCGACGACGAGCACGGTTGGAATGAGGAGGGCGTCTTCAATTTCGAAGGCGGATGCTACGCCAAGTGCATTCGGCTCAGCAAAGAGGGCGAGCCTCAAATCTATAACGCGATTCGCCGAGGAGCCGTGCTTGAAAACGTGGTCCTCAACGCTGATGGGACGCCTGATTTCAATAACGACTCGCTAACCGAGAACACACGTGCCGCTTATCCCATAGAGTTCATCGATGGGGCCGTCATACCGAGCATCGGTGGGCACCCTAAGAACATCATGTTCCTTACGGCGGACGCCTTTGGAGTGCTCCCTCCCATCTCAAAGCTCACGCGGGATCAGGCTATGTTTCACTTCCTTAACGGCTACACCGCTAAAGTTGCAGGAACGGAGGCGGGCGTCAAAGAGCCACAAGCGACCTTCTCCACCTGCTTTGGAGCGCCGTTTTTGCCGCTGCCTGCCAAGGTTTACGCGGAAATGCTAGGCGAGAAGATGGACCGCCATAATGCAGCCGTGTGGCTCATTAACACCGGCTGGACCGGTGGCCCGTACGGAGTGGGCAACCGAATGAGCCTCGCTCACACTCGGGCTATTGTGGAAGCAACCTTAGCGGGCGCTCTGGACAATGTGGCATGCGAGACGGACCCTATCTTCGGTCTCTCCATTCCCGTCTCTTGCCCCGGTGTCCCTAGTGAAGTCCTCAACCCCCGCAAAACCTGGGCAAAGCCGGCCGAGTACGACGCCAAGGCGAAAGAGCTTTTGGCCATGTTCGAAGCCAACTACAACTCGCTTCAAGCCGGCCGAACAGTCGCCGGCGCCGAAGGCTAGTCCGGAAAGCGATTCCCGAAGGTGCCAGCAGAGGGCAGTCGGTCCGTCGCAGCGATTTCGCCTAAGCTCGCGAGGCCGTGCGGCGACGAGCACCGTACCGCCCGAGATGGAATGCAACCATGAAGGGGCGCGAGGAAAGACCGGCTCATGCCGTTGTGAACTGTCTGAACCTATCTGCTAGGAGCAACTCGGACCCCTGGCGAATGCCTGACGAAATCAATTTTCCTTGGTACGCACTCGTCTTTGAGGAGCACCCCCTGCCCAAAACGCCCACTCCGCGATGCTCCGCTAACCCCCGCGCCCTCCGAGTGAATCCCCAAAGCCCAAAGCCCAAAGCCAAGTGCCTAAAGCCCAGAGCGCAGAGCCCAGAGCCAAAAGCCCAAAGTCCAAAGCCTTCCGAACAACATAGCGCAAAATAAGCGCAGTCCATGACAATCCTACTAGCCGCCCTCCTCTTTGCTCAGGGTTCACAAACGCTTATCCCTTCGTCTCCCGCCACCGACCCTCAAATTATCAAGATCATCGACGAAGGCAAAAACCATAGCCATGTGATGGACTTCCTCCACCACATCGCCATCGATATCGGCGGCCGTTCAACGGGCTCTCCAGAGTTGGCAAAAGGCGAACAATGGGCATTGGCGCAATTCAACAGGATGGGATGCGACGTGCATCTCGAGCACTGGGAAGACGTCCCCGGCTTTCAGCGCGGCCCTGTCCAAGTAGCCAAAATGGTCGGCCCTCTTGAAGCGACATTCCAGTTCTCAACGAATGTATGGACCCAAGGCACAAACGGGCCCGTGAGAGGACAGGCCGTCGTTGACCCAACGACTATCGAACAAGCCAAGGCGATGGCCGCTCAACTGAAGGGCGCTTGGGTTCTTATGTCGTACAAGTCGTCTATGGGGGGCGCCCGCGACAGGGACGCAAAGGAGCTAAAGGACTACGTCGACTCTTGCGGCATCGCCGGCCGCGTGTATGCCAGCAACAACGATCTCGTGCACACCCATGGCACCTACAAATGGAAGGTCGGCGATCAAGTCGTCAACAAGAGGCCAGAGAGCCACCCGATGGACATTGATGTCACCGTTCGACGTAGCGACATGGACCGTATCCAGCGATGGATGGGGCAAGAGCCCGTTACCCTGGAATTTAACATCCAAAACCGATGGCTCGCCCCCATTCCTCAATACAACATCGTTGCGGACATCAAGGGCACCGAGAAGCCGGATGAGATGGTCATCGTAGGTGGCCACTTCGACTCTTGGAACGGCCCCGGCTCGGAAGGCGCCAACGACAACGGAACGGGCGCATCCGTGGCCCTGGAGACGGCCCGAATTCTGGAAGCCACCCACGCCAAGCCCAAGCGCACCATCCGGTGCATTCTCTGGACCGGTGAGGAGCAGGGCCTCTTGGGCTCCCAAGCCTACGTCAAGCAGCACGTTAACGAAATGGACAAGATTTCTGCTGTCATCGTGGACGATGGCGGTACCGGCTGGCACGCGGGTTACTCCTTGACTCAAGATATGGTGCCCCTTATGTCCGACGCGGTTTCCCCTGTTAACGCGGCGTTTCCGGACATGCCGGACAAGCTCGTGATAACCAACCGGTTCTCCCAAGAGATGGGAAGCGACCACGATTCCTTCCTCCGCTACGCAGTCCCTGCCTTCTTCACTCTCGAAGGTGGAAACATCGATTACAACTGGATCTGGCACTCGCAGAACGACCGAATCGAATACTCCGTCCCCAAATACCTGGTCCAATCGGCCACCGACGCGGCCGCCGTTGCCTACTCGCTTGCTAATGCAGACACCTTGCTCCCGAGAACAAGGAACGTCACAAGCGATGCAGCGCGAGGCAAATCTTAAGCGGAGTGGCTCGGACGAACAATCTTCCCCCACGTGTGGGGGAAGTACCCGAAAGGGGGATGGAGGCAAACACGGCAATTCCCCAGGAAGGATGAAGACCACGTGTGGGGGAAATACCCGACGGATGGGGGCAAACACGGCAATTCCCCCAGGAAGGAAGACCACGTCCGGGGGAAGTACCCGACGGGGGATGGGGGCGCGGCAATTCCCAGGCGCAAACTCCTTGGAAGACAGCTCCATCTCCTGGTTGAGGGGTTATCAACAACCTATTAAAGCAACGCTAAGGATGCACGGCCTTCCCTCCCGCGAGCGACTCTTCTTAACAATCTGTTCACAAAGTCTTAACGTGGCTTTGACACCACACGGGTTTCCTTACAGAAGGATGAGGATTCAAAAAATATGAAAAGCTTTAATAAGTCCGCTCTAGGTGCGTCCGGACTCTTGATCGCATCGCTTGCGTTCGCTATCGTCGGCTGTGGCTCTGGAACGCAAACGGCCGATTCTACTACCACGACGGGCAGCACGACAGCCACAAGCGGAACGCCAGAGAAGCTCATGGGCGCCGGCTCGACCTTCGTCAACCCGGCCATGTCTAAGTGGGCGTTCGAATACAACAAGAAATTCCCGAGCGTCACAATCGACTATCAGTCGGTTGGTTCCGGCACAGGTATCTCGCAGTACAAAGCGGGAACGGTCGACTTCGGCGCCAGCGATGCGCCCTTGAACGACAAGGACCTGGCCGATATGCCGTCCCCGACCCTAAACATTCCCGTCGTTTCTGGGGCGGTCGTCCTGTCTTACAACGTCCCCGGGCTCACAGCGGATCTGAAGCTCTCTCCAGATGCTGTCTCCGGCATCTTCCTCGGCACGATCAAGAATTGGAACGATCCAAAGATCACTGCCGACAACCCTGGAGTGACTCTTCCCAGCACTCCGATTACGGTATGCCACCGATCGGACGGCTCCGGAACCTCGTTCATCTTCACCAACTACCTGGCCGCCATCAGCCCCGCCTGGAAGTCGGGACCTGGCATTGGTAAGACGGTGCCCTGGCCCGCAGGACTCGGGGGCAAAGGCAACGATGGTGTGGCAGGCCTGATCACCCAAACTCCAGGTTCGCTTGGCTATGTGGAACTGGCCTATGCCGTCCAAAAGAAGCTCGCCTTCGCCGACATTAAAGACGCCGTCGGGGACTTCGTAAAACCGTCCGTAGAATCCACGACTGCCGCGGTAATTGGCGAGACGGAGGCGCTGAAGAAGGACGTCCGAACCTCCATCGTGAACTCACCCGCTAAAGGCGCCTACCCGATCTGCGGTTTCACTTACGTGCTCGTCTCCAAGGGGATGAAGGACGCAAACAAGGCCAAAGCGCTTGTAGACTTCCTGAATTGGACTCAAAACGACGGTCAAACGATGATCGCCGATCTGCAGTACGCTCCGCTTCCAAAGGATCTCGTCGACATGAACAAGGCGTCTCTCGACCAGGTGGTAGCAGCCGCGAAGTGAACCCTACGGGCGTTACTCGCAAGGTAAGGAATGACGGCTCGAGCAATCGGGCCGTCATCCGAGGACCGGGCGGCAAAAGCAGCCCGGTCCTGCCACGCATTCGCTGGGACAAGCCTTTCTACGTCGCCACCATGCTCTCCGGCATGACGGCTTTGCTCTTAATCCTTTGGATCGGCTACCAACTCTATTCGGTCTCGGCGCCAACTCGCCACCAGTTCGGCTGGGGCATGCTAACGAACTCCCAGTGGGACGTGCCGCGGGAGATCTACGGAGCCTTGCCAGAGATTTACGGGAGCATCGCTTCCGCCTTGCTCGCGCTTGTTATCGCCGTACCCCTGGCCGTCGCGTGCGCGGTCTTCTTAACCCAATTTGCGCCGAGGTGGCTCGCCGGACCCGTTGCATTCTTTCTCGATCTTCTCGCCGCCGTTCCAAGCATTATCTTTGGCCTTTGGGGATTTTTGGTTCTTTGTCCCTTCATGCAGAACCATGTAAGCCCTTGGCTGGCAGACCATTTCGGGACGGTGCCCATTTTCGCGGGGCCGCCGGTTTTCGAAAATGTGCTAGACGCGGGTTTGATCCTCGCTTTGATGGTCTTGCCCTTTATCACCGCGGTGACTCGGGAAGTCTTAAATTCGATGCCGCCCGGCTACACAGAGGCCTCAATGGGGCTAGGCGCAACCAAATGGGAAACCATACGATCCACCCTTCTTCCCGCTTCAACCGGTGGCATCGTGGGAGCAGCGATGCTCGGGTTGGGTCGCGCCGTTGGGGAAACGATGGCGGTCGTGATGGTGATCGGGAATTACATGCACGTGAACTTGTCTCTCTTGCAGCCCGGCTCGAGCATGCCATCGTTGCTCGCAAATCAGTTTAACGAAGCACAAGACGACCTGATGCAACGCTCCGCTCTCCTCGAAGTCGCCCTCATCCTCTTCGTTTTTACGTTTCTGCTTAACGCGGCCGCCAGACTCATAATTCGGCTCACGGTCAAGACAGGAACCAAGAAGGAGCCAAGTGACTTTGGCCAAGCCGTCCACCACTACACAACCTTGGCAGGCCGCTATGGAATTCGAGCGGTGGTGGCGCTTCTCGTCGTTCTCCAAGTCGTCTCCGACATTCGGAACAAAGGCCCATATTGGATCTTCGGCCCGATAGAGGCGCTCACCTTCCTCTATATTGGAATTCGCTTTCTTGCCCGCCGGTTGGAGGGAACCCCATATTGGGGAAGGTTCAGGGCCGCCAACGATGTCGTCATGCGCACCGTCGCAGGGCTAGCAGCGTTGGTCGCTTGTATCGGCCTCTTTCTGGTGTTGGCATTTGTTACGAAGAACGGCCTTCCCGGCCTGAATCTGTCCTTATTCACTCACGACCCTCGCCCCGCCGGAATGCCCGGAGGAGGTTTGCGGCCGGCGATCCTGGGGACGATCATGTTGGTCGCCATTGCGAGCACGATCGGAATCCCTGTCGGCATCCTTGGGGGCATCTTCCTCTCGGAGTATCCCGAATCTAAACTAGGCTTTCCATTCCGGTTTGCTGCTGACGTGCTTAACGGGATTCCATCCGTCGTCATTGGCCTCTTCGCGTACGCCGCCTTCGTCTTGCCCTTCAAGCAGTTCTCGGCTTTGGCAGGGGGCGCAGCGTTGGCAATTATGATGATCCCCACCGTTATCCGCGTGACGGACGAAATGATGCGCTTGGTACCGCAGGGCCTTAGAGAGGCATCGCTCGGGCTCGGAGCAAGCAGAATGCAAACAACCCTCCGCGTCGTGCTGCCCGCCGCCAGGAAAGGCGTCGTCACCGGCCTCCTCCTCGCCATCGCCCGCATCTCCGGCGAGACCGCACCTCTACTCTTCACCGCCTTTGGCAGTCAGCAGGTGACGACCAACGTCCGAGAGCCTGTCTCCTCGCTAACGCTAAAGATTTACGAATACGCCAGCTCATCCGCCGACGACTGGGTCGCCCAAGCCTGGTCCGGCGCCCTCGTCCTCGTCCTCATGATTCTCGTCATCAGCATCCTCGCAAGGCTTGCGACCAGGAATCGTATGGTTCGAACCTAGCATGAGTCACGGCGTTGCGGCCTTTCGGCGTTACGGCGTTACGGCCTGGCGGTTTGAACTTTAGCGCTCGATTTTGCGCGCATGCAGAATGGGAGCGTTAGCGCCAGTCAGGGCCGCAACGCCCTTAATGCCGCACCGCCTACCGCCGTAATGCCGTAATGCCGGGCGCCCCCGCTCTCTCACCCCTGCTTGTTCTTCCAACCCAAGTAAAAGCTGACTGCGTAAGCAGCAATCGCGATCTCCAAGATGACGCCGGCCTTATCCAACGCGACGTAATACGCTGTGGCTAAACCGAGCGCGGTGGCGATTACCATGGCCGCCGTCGCGACGACGGCCTTCCGTGCTGATAACTGCCCAGCGGCTTGCCCTGCGATATTGCCCCCCATGCTAAGGCAGAACAGCCCTGCAAAGTCCCTTAAAAAATCCATGGAGCCCTCCGTGAGCTCCCCCCAATATCAGTTTATAGCAACATATCGGACCGGGATTCCAAAGCACTTTTGCCGGAGCTGCGAAAGCATTCAGCCCGTGCGGGCCGCGGCAATGTCCCAACTTGCCGCAATTGGCCACTGCCGCTTGGCGGGTGAATGCAGAGAACTATAACAAGCAGATATAAGGAAATTATGAGGAGTGGCGGAGAGGGTGGGAGTCGAACCCACGAAGAGTTGCCCCTTACCGCATTTCGAGTGCGGCGCACTAGACCACTATGCGACCTCTCCGAGCGGAGATTATGGCAGGAACGAAGCGAACGGGTCGCGGGTAACGGGTGTGGGATGACGGGCCACGGGACAGTGTGGGCTTGGGAGCTTGCTATCGCTGTCGATAATGGCCTGTCGCCTGCCGCCAGTCACCCGTAACCCGTAACCAGTTAGCCTGTTACCAGTTACCAGTTACCCGTTCCCGGTCGCTATCACCCGTTACCCTTCAGTTGCAGAAAGGCCGGCAACTGAGCCTCTGCTTCATCGACGGCCATCGGGCCGACCGGGCGGCCCTGCAAGACCAAATAAACGCCCGGCTTTTTGTCCCGTAAGTCAGGGCGAACCGGGCCAAATGCGGCTGCAACAAACCGCAACGGATTGTGGCGATAAAGCTGGTCCGCCATTTGTTGAGCTTGCGGCCCGACCGTGATCGCGTACTCATCGTCTGCCAAGATCGCCGAATCGCATGCGAATCCCGCCGCACTTACCCCAAGATCTCCAGCGGGTTGATTGATTAGTTGAGCGGTTGCCAGTGCGGTCCGGAGTAGCGTCAGTCCTTGATTTGATTCCGAGTTGTCCCCAAGCAGCAAACGTCCATAGGCGGTGCAAAGCCGAATCACTTTCGCGCTGGCAGATTCTCCGAGGTCGTCCACCACCTGCGCTGTTACGCTTTCCGAAGGGATCAGGTCTGAGCTCGGAGGCAAGCCAAGGCGAAACTCGCCGGGGTTTGGGCCGGCGTAAGTAACCAGGGCACGCTGTAGCACCGTCAGACCGTTCTGGAGAGAAACCACCCGGCCTGAAGTTAGGTAGTCCTGAAGCGCCGCATCCGAATACGCGAGATAATCTCCCAGGGTCGCGGGTGCGCGCGCCGCCACATCCAGATCGTGTGGAACCTGGTCGAAAACACGGAAAGAATCCAGTTTTGCGAACAGCGAACTCCCGAAATCGATTATGTGCTGGTCTCCCACTGCTCGCCCCGTCTCCATCAACCGAGCCGCGACGGTCCCGTTTACGTCCATAAATTCGCCATTCGTGAAGTGCGACGGGGCGGTTCTGTTTCTGAGTGCAGCGAGCATTGAGTCGGCGTCGTTCGGATCCTGGTTGGAGGACAAGTAAGGGGCCATCACAGGGTTCGTCTCGACTCTGAGCCCCAAATTGATCCGCGCCCATTCGCGCTGCTCGGAGTTTAAAACCTCTCGCATACGTCTCGGCGGCACGCTGGTTCGGGCGCTTCGCCCATCCTCCGCTACGTCGCCTATCCGCCCTGCTCGCACGAATCCGTTCGCATCGACAAACTCTCCCGTCAAAGATGCGACCGTCCCGCGCAACAAGTAATCGCATACGCCTTCGGACGCACCCATTTCTGTCCGGACCTGCGAAAGCATCCAAGCCATTTCAGCGTTGCCGACAGCCGATTTATCGAACTCCACGCTTTTCCAATCAAGTCCACCGGAGGTCACAAAGAACCCGCCGTCCATTAGATCCGTAATGGGCGAATGCAACACCGGCGTCAACGACGCGTGGAGCACATCGACATCACCTGCTTGAGCGAGAAACTCCCATGCGTAGGGATGCAGATCCTGAAATCCATTCTGCGGAAATCCGCCATTCGTTTCATCCGCCGCTGCCGCAATGGTCCGGTTGACGGCGTTGAAATCAACGAAAGGTGAATTTCCCATGGCCTCGATCTGCGCGATGTCGGCCGCCTCCTGGGCATCCACGTCGCTGGTCAGATTCTGCTCACGTACCTGGGTGTAAATCTGACGGACTCGCACCAGTTCGTCCAAGAACTGGCTCTGATCTAAATGGGTAGCAGGCCGTCTCCTTCCAATGTTGGACACCAGCCGCCCGTCCGGCTCCAAAACCCAAATCTGGAACCTGGCCCTTATCCCCAAGGACACTCGCGTTACGGGCAGATAGGAGCTAATCCAAACCGGCATCTCATCTCCATCGATCCGCACACACACGAAGTTGTGCGAAAGATAGTTTTGGATATCGGGAGAACTCAGCACCTCTTGGTCGAACTCCCGCGCGAACTGAGACCAGGCGACTCCAACGAACAGCAAGACCGGCCTATCCAAGCGGCGTGCCTCCGCAAACGCGTTCGCGTCAATAGGATGCCAATCAATCATCTCCCCCGCCCCCTGTTTCATGTAGTCGCCAGGGTAAGTAGCGATCGCATTGGGCGGCGGCCCAGGGATGTGCGGCCTTACGAAGCTGGCCGTGAAAGCCAGCACCACCATCAAGACCACCACCGTGGCCGCCACCGAATAGTTAGATCTATGCCGCAAGGGTCTACAGATTATGAGTGGACAGTCTTCCCCCACGTGTGGGGGAAGTACCGCGAAGCGGGGATGGGGGCAAACACGAACCAAACCCCAAGAAATGGTGACACGTGGCGGGTGTAGGGGAATGGGCGACATAGCCCCGTGGCCCGTTACTCGACACCCGCTACCCACATTGACCCCAAAGCCCCACGATCTGGCTCAAAAAGCTGCTAGACTCTTTAGATAATGTCAATCTCCCTAGAGGAGGTCCGACACGTCGCTCAGCTTGCGCGATTGGAGTTGGACGAAGACGAGGTTTTAGCGTTTCAGGGCGAGCTAAACGCGCTCCTCGGTCATTTTCTGGATATCCAAGGTATCGACGTCTCCGACATCGATGCCCAGTCCCACGCTGTCACTATGCAAAATGTCTGGGCCGAGGACTTCCCTTGGGAATCCCTACCTCGTGAACTCGCGCTTAAGAACGCGAAGGTCAGCCGTGCGGGCCTATTCGTGGTCCCTGCGATTATCGAGGATTAGAGGTTGTTGACTCAGCTATCCGCCGCAGAGTTAAACCGCAAGCTTGCCTCCAAGGAAGTTTCCGCCCTCGAGGTTGCGCAAGCACACTTTGAGCGTATCGAAGCCCACGACGCCAAGCTCGGCTGCTTCCTCCATCTCGACAAAGAAGGTGCCCTAGCCAGCGCCAACGAAGCCCAAAAGCGACTCGATGCAGGCGAAGCCACCGCTTTAACCGGCGTCCCTATCGTGCTCAAGGACAACATGAGCACGATCGGCGTCCCCACCACTTGCGCGAGCAAAATCCTTGAAGGCTACATCCCGCCCTTCGATGCCACCGTCGTCGCGAAACTCAAGTCCGCCGGCGCCACCATCCTCGGCAAAACCAATCTCGACGAGTTCGCGATGGGCACGAGCACTGAGAACAGCGCCTACCAACTCACCCGCAACCCTTGGGACACCGACCGCTCCCCAGGTGGAAGCTCCGGCGGGTCCGCTGCAGCCGTCTCCGCCGAGTTCGCCCCCCTCGGCCTGGGCTCCGACACCGGGGGTAGCATCCGCCAGCCCGCCTCTCTGTGTGGCATCGTCGGCTTCAAACCGACCTACGGCCGCTGCTCCCGCTACGGCCTCATCGCCTTCGGCAGCAGCCTCGACCAGATTGGCCCCTTCGCAAGAAACATTGAAGACGCCGCCCTCCTCGCCGAGGCGATCACCGGCCACGACCCGCTGGACGGCACCAGCATGAAAACTGAGCCGATTTCAACCAGGGACCTCAAGAACGGCAGCCTAAAAGGCCTCAAAATCGGCCTCGCCGAAGAGATGTTCTCCGAGGCTATCAACCCCGGCGTTAGGGAAGTGGTCGAACGCGCCATCGAAGCACTCGCCAAAGAAGGCGTCGAGTTCAAGAAGATCACCCTCCCCAGCATCGAACTCGGCGTCACCACTTATTACATCATCGCCCCTGCCGAAGCCAGCAGCAACCTGGCAAGATTCGACGGCATAAGATACGGCCCACGATGGGAAGGCAGCGGCCACATCGACGTGGTCTCCAAAACACGAGGCCAAGGCTTCGGCCATGAGGTCAAAGGCCGCATCATGATCGGAACCTACGCCCTGTCCGCCGGATATTACGACGCCTACTACACCAAAGCCCAGCAGGTGCGGGCGCTCATGATTCGCGAGTTCAACGAGGCCTTTCAAGACACCGAAATCCTCCTCGCGCCCACCAGCCCCACCGTCGCTTTCAAGCTGGGCGAGCTTAGCAACGACCCCATGGCCCTCAAACTTCTCGATTACTGCACCATTCCCGCGAACCTTGGCGGCATGCCCAGCGTTTCCTTGAATTGCGGATTCTCTGAAGGGTTGCCGGTGGGGCTCCAGCTCACAGCGGCGCCTTTGAGGGATGAAAGGCTGCTACAAATCGCGTACTCTGTGGAAAGAGCGCTGCCAAACGCCACTGGGCGACCTCCGCTGCCGTAACGGTGTGTAATGGACGATATTCGAAGGCAGGACCTTAAGGTCTTCCTCAGAGAGCTATTTGCGATCCCACGAGTCGCCATCGTCCTGTGCGTGATCGTCCTCATCGGCGCGGTTTTTCGCGTCGACTCCGGGTCTCTTTACAGCTTCGTCCGAGCGGTTCCAGCTTGGGGCATCGTTCTCGGCACGGCGACTCTCACCGCCTACAACGGCAGCCTGGAAAAGCGTTTTATTAACCGCCGCTACCAAGCCCTTTGGCGCGGTTGCCAAGACCGGCTCTCGCGCTTCAACGAGGTCCTCAAACGACTTCGCAAAGAGCAGCTCGCCGATCTCCACGAGATGCCCAACACCATCCGCAAAGTCGCGGAGTCGCTTTACGTCGCCCTCCGCAAAGCCGATATGGTCTCCAATGAGGTCCTTCGCACCGAGCACAACCTCTACGTCGCTCCTCCCGCCTGGTCCGCCGCTCCCACCGACCCCCAGTCTAAAGAGCTCTACCGCATCGCCGACAAGAACATCGCCGAATATCGGCATCAATACGCTGGCATCATGGCCGGAGTCGAACGAGCTGAAGCGCAAAGCGCGGTCTTCATGACCACCTTGGACACCCTGAGAATGCGCCTCCTCGGTTACCGCCTCATCGGCAGATCTCCGGAGGTCCCTTCGCAGGAGTTCTTGGAGGTCCTGGCCGAGGCCAAACTCCAACTCCAAGCCATCGACACCGCTCTGGAAGAACTGGACCTAGGCCAATACCCCAAACAAATCTCCGTCCTGCCCCCAACCCCCGCAGAAACCAACCGTGCCCACCTCGCCGCCATGCACGTAGAGCCAGCGGCGGTCGAGAACGTCGAGCAGGAAGCCGAAGGCAGCTAACCTGAGATGGGGCCTATGCTAGATCCGAGCGTATTCAAAAAGCCGGAAACCTGGGTGACAATCATCATATTCACGGTCACCGTTTCGATCGTCGAAACAGTGCAACGATTTCGCCCAGACCTGTATGAACTCTCCAACCTATTGAAGCTGACAGGCCTCGTCATTATTCTCGCATACTGCGCTTACTGCTTTATGCGTGGACGCTTTTGAGCAGGCTGCATCGCGTGATCCTCCGCGTACCTCCGCGACCTCTGCGTGAAAATCCAAGCCGCGTCCTCCGCCAACCCCCGCGCCCTCCGCGTGAAATCCGAAAGCGCCTAGCTCTCACGCCGCAAAATAAACTGAGTCACCGACTCCAACAACCCTCGAGCATCAGACGAAGGCAAAACAGACAAAGCAGAAACCGCCTCGGACAAAAGCCGAACTGCCGTCCCCTCCGCCCGCTCAAAAGCTCCCCGAGAGCCCATGCACTCGATCAGCCAGGCCAGTTCAGAGTCCGCCACACCGTTCCCAAACCCAGACCGCGCAACTTCCAACTCAGCCTCAGAGAGGGAGGAGCTCAAATAGATCAAAGGCAAGGTTGCGCAGCCTTCCCGAAAATCAGTCGCCACGGGCTTCCCTGTCCGATCCGAAGACCCCCGGTAATCCAGCAGGTCGTCAATGATTTGAAAAGCGAGTCCCACGTGATCCCCATAAACTCGCAAAGCAGACAATTGCTGCGGAGAAGCCCCGGCAACGAGCCCGCCAACCTGGCAGCAAGCCTCGATAAAGGCCGCCGTTTTCATCCTAAGCACCTTCAAATGCTCCTCTTCGCTCAAATCAAAGCAGCCGCGAAGCTCAAGTTCCCGAACCTCGCCCTCCGCCATCTCGACCACTGCATCGGACACGCAGCGGATGATGTTCAGGTCGCCATCCTGAGCTAAGATCGACATCGCTTTCGCTAGGAGCACATCGCCCGTCAAGATCGAGCCCGTGTTCCCAAAGATAGAAGAAGCTGTCGCCCGCCCGCGTCGGGTCGCCGCATGGTCGATCACGTCGTCGTGGATCAACGTCGCCATATGGATCATCTCCATACAAGCGCCCAGCAGAATCGCCCGATCCGGGTCGTAGGGAAGTCCCGTGGCCTTGGCCGACAGAGACACAAAAGCCGGCCTCAGCCGCTTCCCGCCCGCCTCCAACGTGTGCTTGCCAATCTGGGCCACTAAGGCAACCTGGCTGCCAACCTGCCGGGCCAGTTCAGCCTCCACCAGCCGAACCTCGACTGCGATCTCATCCATCAGATCCTGCTGCCCAGAGCCGGTGGCCAGAGTGGCGTTCAACCCTTCCGCCCCCAGTGCACGCAAATGTTGCCCAGCATCAAATCTTTGCAAGCGCACTCAACAAACCCGGCTCGCTGCATCGACTCCGTCAGCATCTCGCGAGACATAAACCGCTCGGTGCTCTTCGGCAGGTAAGTGTAGGCTTCTCTAAAGCCAAACAGCGAACCGATAGCAGGAATGATTCGCCCACAGAAGACCGAAGAAACCGATCTCAGCACCTTATTGCGAGGCACCGCCATATCCAAAGAAACAAATCGCGCCCCCGGCTTCAAGACCCGCGCAATCTCGCGATGCGCGAGATCGATATCCGGCACGTTCCGAATCCCCCACCCTACCGTGGCTCCATCATAGGCCCCGGAAGCGATCGGCAAATTGCAGGCATCGCCCAGCAGCAAAGCATCCGCCGCCACGCTCTTCGATTTCGCGATCTCCAGCATTGGAAGGCAAAAATCTAACCCAATCACCGCACCCCTCTCCGTAACCGCGCGTCGCAGCGGACGCACAAAATCCCCCGTCCCGCAGCAAATATCGAGAGCCTTGTCCCCGGGCTTAAGTTGAAGTAGGGAAGTAGAAAAAGCCCGCCACCGGTTGTGCAGTCGAAAGGTGATCAGGCCATTCATGAGGTCGTACCGCGAAGCGATACGCCCAAACATCTCGCGCACCGCCTCCCGCTTAGCCTGCCCCTCCGTATTCCAAATCGCGTTGCTCACGCCCATGCTCGTAGCTATTATTGCACGAGTTTTCAATAATCATTGAAACTTCGCTAAGCCACCCGAGGCGTAAAGTCCGTCTTCGGCTTCACCTGCCGGCAATACCCCGCCATCAGCCGAGCGCAATCCTCCACGTCC
>JANYLD010000299.1 GCA_025363835.1 Armatimonadota bacterium | reverse complement strand
CGTATTCCTTTTCCGGAACCGAGTCGTAGACGACTCCCGCCCCAGCTTGCACGTAGGCGGTGCCGTCCTTAATCAAAATCGTCCGGATTGCGATGCAGGTCTCCATGTCGCCGGTAGCGGAAATGAAACCGACTGAACCCGCGTAAGGGCCACGACGCGTCGGCTCCAGTTCGTCGATGATCTGCATGGCCCGCACTTTAGGCGCGCCCGATACGGTACCGGCGGGGAAGGAGGCACGCAGAAGGTCAAAGGCGTCCTTCTCAGGGGTCAGATTGCCCGTCACGTCGCTGACGATGTGCATCACGTGGCTATACCGCTCGATGACCATGAGATCGTTGACCTTGACGGAACCGTACTCGCTCACCCGGCCAAGGTCGTTTCGGCCCAGGTCCACCAACATGATGTGCTCGGCGCGCTCCTTCTCGTCGGCCAGCAAATCGTCAGCCAACTCGTTGTCCAATTCGGGGGTCGCCCCACGCCGCCTGGTGCCCGCAATGGGCCTTACGCGGGCTTCTCGGTCGTGCAGAGACACCAACAGCTCTGGAGAGGCGCCAACGAGGTCAAAGTCGCTTAGACGGAGGAGGAACATGTAGGGCGACGGGTTGATGGAGCGCAGGGCTCGGTAAACCGTGAGCGGATGAGCGTCGACCTGAGTAGAGAGTCGCAGCGAAGGAACCATTTGGATCCCATCCCCCGCGCCGATATATTCCTTGATTCGGAGGACGTTGGACGTGAACTCGTCTTCCGTCTGATTGCAGGCCACGTCGTGGCTTTCATAGTTGCCGCTGGGCAGTTCGGGCAATGGCTCGCGGAGCCTCTTCAAGATGCGCTCGATCTCGGCTTCCGCAGCCTCGTAGCTATCTGCCGTGCCGTCCGCCAGCACCATCACCCTAATAAGGTTCTTCGCGTGATCAAAAACGACGACCGCATCGGTCAACATCATCGCCATGTCGTCGATCTGAAGGTCATCGAGTGTTGAATCCGGTAGCCGTTCAAAGAAACGAACGAGATCGTAAGAAAACATTCCCACCGCGCCGCCCACAAATACCGGCATGCCCGACACCCCGAGCGGCTTTGGCGGCATCGCCGCCGCCAGTTCCGTCAGAGGATCTTGGCCTTGCGGCAGGCGGCTTAGTGACACCTGGCCATCTCGCTCCCATTTGACGTTCTCTCCTTTGGTCCTTACCAGCGCTCGCGGTCGTACGCCAAGAAGGCTATAGCGGGCCAACTGCTCTCCACCGGTAACGCTCTCCAAAAGAAATGAGCAACTCTCGTCATGCGCAAGCTTCCAGTACGCGCTCAGCGGCGTCTCAAGGTCTGCCAAGACCTCTTGATAGACTGGCATTGGCCGCAGACCTAGCGTTTCCGCAAGATAGGTCTCCTTTGAAGGAACGAGCATCTGGAATGATTATGGAGTCAAGGTATTGGGTGTTGGGTAATGGGTATTGGGGAGCCGGAACATGTAACCTTTGGGCATGTCTCACCAACCGATCGAGGAATTAGAAGTGTTTGGCCTGTTTGAAAGGCTTGCCCACTGGGTTTGGGAATGCGTCGAATCTTGGCACCCGAGGGCGCAAAATACGATAGGGGAACAACTAATCCGTGCGATAGACAGTGTGAACGCGAACCTTGTCGAAGGAGATGCACGATACACGCTTCCCGACTCCATTAGGTTTTTTGTAATAGGCCGCGCTTCGGCCCGCGAAGCTAGGCTCTGGATCAGTCGAGCCATTCGCCGGGGGTTGATTTCTGAAGCGGAAGGCGCTCGCTCGCTGGACGATCTCGATTCTGCTGCCCGAATGCTTAATCAGCTAATCAATTACAGACGGTCTGCCAAGTTCGTGAAGGAAACTCGAGCCACCTACGGGGACGGTCTCTGACCCCAACACCCAATACCCAGGACCCAACACCCACCCAAAAAAATGCCCGCGAGGTTGGTCGCGGGCAAGCTATGGGTAAGGAAGCTATCGATGAGATGTTCTCATCTAGGCTTGTCCGTTTAGAAAGCACGCTCTATGCCAAAATCCTTGCGATGGAGCCTTTTCTCACGCATACCGGCAAAATCGCGGTGCTTGACGCGGACAACGTGGACACGGACCGGATTATTCCCGCCCGGTATCTGACCCGCGTCAGCCGCTCCGGGTACGGCGAACTTCTCTTCCACGATGTGCGAGGCGAAGGCTTCGCTCTTGACCAGCCTGCTGCGCAAGGCGCTTCCATCCTTGTGGTAGGCACGAATTTCGGGTGTGGGTCGTCCAGGGAGCACGCGGTGTGGGCCATCCAACAAGCGGGTTTCAAGGCGGTGGTGAGCCTGAGAACTCCTGAATCGCCTGGTTACAGCGATATCTTCCGGCAGAACAGCGCCAACTGCGGGCTGCTTTTGGGAGAACTCGGACCGGCCGAGCATGGAGTATTGGCAGGTGCCGGCAGCGGCACAGAAGCCACCATGGACTTGCCCAATCAGACCATCACCATCAATGGCCAAACGCTCACATTTGACATCAACTCAGTGACAAAGGACGCGTTGATCCAAGGTCTCGACCTTATCGGGACTACACTCGTGTATAACGATCAGATTGCCTCGTACGAAAAGAAAGCCGACCTCTATGTGCCGGCCGCCCAAGCATGATGAAACTACTTCCTATTCTCGCCGTCGCCTTGGTCGCCGTAGCCTGCGCTCCAGACTTACCACCTTTGCCGAAGAGCACGACGTCTGCTTCTACGTCGACGAGTTCGACCGCAGCCCCGTCGACAACGACGACCGGTAGCCCAGCGCCCAAAAACACTTCCTCGGCTACCGCGTCTACCGCGTCTTCCAGGTCTACAACGGGAACCGCGGCCAGTACAACAGCCTCCGTCCCGACCGGCGCAGCGCAACCGGGCGATAATCCCCGACGGATTCACCAACTGCGAGAACTGGAGCACGGTGAAGTCGCGGGAGGCAGAGCCAAGATTGATGCGTGGCTTATGGACGACGACAGCAAGCAGCAGGAAGGCATGATGTGGCTGACGGAAAAGGACGTCAAAGACGACCAGGGGATGCTCTTCGTGTTCGGCTCGCCCGCCCAGCAGAGCTTTTGGATGCAAAACACTTTGATTCCTCTTGACATCATTTATATCGATGCGAAAGGCAAGGTCTTGAACATTGTTCACGGTAAGCCTCGAGACGAATCTCCCTTGCCCAGCACAGGCCCCGCGCAGTACGTTTTGGAGCTGAAGGACGGCATGGCCGCCCGATACAGAATCGGACCGGGAACGGTGCTTACGATTCCAGCCAACGCCAAATACAAAGCTGGCGAGAACGCGCAGCAACTTGGCGGTGTCACCATTCCGGGCCGGTGATCCGTTGATACCGGAACTGGGCCAAGGTAAGACTCCATGCGCACTCTGAGGACCCAACTTCTGATCAGCCACCTTTTGCTGGTCCTCCTGATGGGCGTGGTCATGAGCCTATCGATCGCTAGCCTGTTTAAGCTGTCGAGTAGCTTGAACACGCTTTTTGACAAGAGCCTGGAGGGTGTCGTCGCCGCGAACCAGATCCGGGATCTTGTGGGAAACGAAGTTAACGCGGCGACCGCAGTCTTCAACGGTCGCTCGAACGGAGTCGAAGCGTATGATGCAGCGCACGTCGCACTAACTCGCCAGCTCGACAACGGCGAGCAGGCCGCGCTTGGATCGCCAAGGATCCTCGAGCTCATGCACGGGATCGAGGCGGAGTCAAGGTATATCGATCTGGCATTCCACGATATGGCCTCGACGAAGGATCCGCAATTGGCCTCGAATGCGCTGGGAAGCATTCGAGTGCTGCAGACCCGTATCAACGTGCTTGCCGCTGCAATGGCTCAGAGCCAGAATGACGAGACTGCCCAAGAGCAAAAAAAGGCTTCCCGCGCGGCACTTTCATCTGCCTGGTGGTCCGTCCTTTACACTTTCGCGGCCGTTGCCGCAGCCGTCCTTCTCGCCGCTCGAATGATGCGCATCGCGTTGACGCCGCTCGCCATGCTTGCGAAGCAAGCCGAAGTCATCGGATCGGGCGATCTCGACAAGAAGATTCAGTTGGACCGGAAGGATGAGATTGGCGCCCTGGCGGAGTCCTTTAACGAGATGGCCTCGAAACTGGCGGAGCTTCGCAACCTCGAAGCCCGTAGACTGCGACGGGCCCAAAAGATGACCGATTCGGCTCTGGAAAGCCTTTACGATCCGGTTATTGTGGCCGACGCAAAGGGCAGAATCGTGCACCTGAACCGGGCCGCGGAAAAGCTGTTTGGACCCGCACCGGAGTCGCCCCGAATGCCCATTGTCGAGCACATAGGCGACGAGAGGATACTCAAGGCGATTAAGAAGGCTATCGAGCAACAAACGGTGTCTGCCTCCGAGGATGAGACCTCGATTGTGCCCCTCAAAGTTGAAGGCGGCGACATCACTTATCGGCTCCGGGCCACGCCCATGAAAGAAGACGACGGCACCCTGTTGGGTTCGGTCGTTGTGCTGGAAGACATAACCGGTCTGAAGCAGCTCGACAGGCTAAAGACCGAGTTCATAGGGGTGGCTTCCCACGAATTGCGCACTCCGATCACTTCGCTCCTCCTTTCCAATGAGCTTATGGCGGAGGGCGCCGCGGGAGAGTTGAACGACCAGCAGAAACAGTTGGTTGCCGCCCAAGAACAGGACTTGCAAAGGCTGGAACGCCTAACGAGAGAGTTGCTTGACTTAACCAGGCTCGAGGCCGGCCAATCGCCCCCTCGGTTCGAAATGATCCCGGCTCAACAAATATCGCACGGCGCTATCCAGAGCGTGAAGAATCAAGCCGACGAGAAGGGTGTTCGCCTCATCGAGGAAGCATTCGCGGATCTGCCAGAGGTAAGAGCAGACCGGAGCCAAGTGACGAGGGTGATTATCAACCTGCTGAACAACGCCATACGGCACACTCCGGCCGGCGGAACTGTGACGTTACGGGCAACTCCGTCTCCGAATCAAGTAACCTTTGACGTCGCTGACACAGGCGAAGGCATTCCCTCCGAGTATTTGGCGAAGATATTTGACCGCTTTGTGCAAGTTCCGGGTGCGACACAAGGGGGTGCCGGTCTAGGACTATCGATCGCACAAAGGATCGTAAAAGCGCACGGTGGCGTCATGCAAGTGGGAAGCGAATTGGGTAAGGGCAGCACTTTTAGCTTCTCCTTAAGCACGAAACCGGAAGACGACGGAGAAGAAGCGACTTGAGCGCACGAATTCTAATCATTGACGACGAGACCAACATCCGGCTGATGATGAAGCTGGCCTTGGAGCACGTGGGACATACGGTGGATACCGCATCCGACGGCATGGAAGGCCTGAAGAAGTTCGGCGATGGCAAGGAATGGGAGTTAGTTCTTTTGGACCACCGCATGCCGGGCATGACGGGAACAGAAGTGCAGCAAGAAATGATCAAGCGCAACGCTGAGACTCGCTTAATCATGGTGACAGCGTTCGGAACGATCAGCTTGGCTCTTGAAGCTATTCAGGCAGGGGCCTCTGACTTCCTTCGAAAACCCTTTACGGCAAACACGCTCCGCCAAGCTGTTGCCGCCGCCCTCGATAAGCCCGCCGTGAAGATGAAGGCCGTCCCGGTGGGGCTAGCCATGCGCGAGTTCACGCGAACTACTATCAACGGCTTCAGCTTCAATATGCTTGAAGAGGTGGACGACGAGCACACCCATGACGTGGAGTGCATCTTCGAAGTCAGCCGGGGAAACGAGCAACCCGTTCAATGCCGCACACGGCTTCCAGAGTACGTCCAAGAGCTTTCCATGTGTCACGCCGACTCAGATGCGATGCCCGGTGGGGCGCGGTTTTGGCAGGCCATGTGCGAAGAAGCGCTTGCGAACTTCCTTTGGCAGCACGCAGAATTGCCTCCGAACAACACCCTAATCATCGACGACCTGAGCAGCTCACTTCGCCACTGGATCGACGCTGTGCTCACGGTTGAGTTGACAGAGAAGAATGCAAGGTAACGAAACAACCCCTCGCCAGAATCCCGTCATTGGCCCTCCGACCGAAACCCCTGGGGGTAAAGGCAGGCTCAAAATCTTCCTAGGCTTTGCAGCCGGAACCGGCAAAACATACGCAATGCTCGATGAAGCAAGGCGTCGGAAGGGCCGTGGGCAGGATGTCGTTGTCGGCGTGGTTGACCCCCACGGACGCAAGGACACGAGCGAGCACCTCGAGGGCCTTGAAGAAGTCCAGTCTAAGGTTTCGCAGCACGAAGGGAAGACTTACCGCGAAGTCGACGTTGATGCGGTTATTGCCCGCCGACCCCAGCTCGTTTTGGTGGATGAGTTGGCCCACACAAACGCGCCCGGCTCACAGCGTAAACAGCGGTGGGAAGATGTGGACGCTCTTTTGCTGGCCGGGATCAACGTGTTGTCCACCTTGGACGTCCAGAATCTGGAAAGCCTTAACGACCAGGTCCACGACATCACCGGGGTGCGCGTGTTAGACACGGTCCCGGACCGGCTTATGCAGGAAGCCACGGAAGTTGAGATGGTGGATGCCACTCCACGAGCCCTGATCCATCGCCTTGAGCGCGGTGATGTCGTTCCCGACGAAGAGCGATCCGAAAACCTTGAGAAGCTTTTTCGAGAAGGAAGCTTGAGCGCACTGCGCGAGCTCGCCTTCCGTGAAATCGCCGAGCGAGTGGACGAGGACGTTCTTTCGCAAGGCGCCAAAGGCAAGGTCGAGCGGCCGTGGGCAGCTCGCGACCGCGTTATGATCTGTATTTCTCCAACGCAGCCCTCCATGCGTTTGCTCCGACGCGGGTGGCGAATTGGCCAACGGCTCCATGCTGAGGTTGTTGCCGTTTACGTCGAGGATGAAGCTCCTTCCGCGAAAGAACAACAGATGCTGGATAACGATTTCAGTCTCGCAGAGCGGTTGGCCATGCCGACCGTGCGGCTCAAAGGCGATGCTGCTGACGAGCTCATCAAGTATGCGAAGGAGAACAACATCACCCAACTGGTGATCGGGCATTCCTCCCGGTCCAGGGTCCACGAGCTTCTAAGAGCATCGATCGTAAGCTCGCTCATTCGCGAACTTAGAACCATTGACATTCTCGTGGTGGCTACTGAAAAGCACCATGATTCCGGCCACTAGAAGGGCCGTGGCTGCAAGCTGTGCGTTCGCTAACTGCAGAACTGGCTATCAGTGCTTCTTTCCGGCAACGTCCGTGATGCCGGCAAGCTTCCGATTCTGCATATAGTCGGCGGGGGGCCCGTTTGCTGGAGTCCCGTCATCCGCGCTCTCGTAACGATCTTGCGAAGGGTTTACGGGAGCGTGTTTTTGCATAGTCTCCGCAGGTCCTTGCGCTGGAGCAACTGCCGTAGCCACCAAGGCAGGCGGCGCAGCCGCCTGCGGAGCGGGTTGCACCGCCATCTGCGTTACGGATGGAGCGGCAACCTGCTTGTGGCTATTGGCATAACGAATGCCCCAGAAAAGGAGATAGCCGAGGAAGATAAAGGCCAGGACTAGAGGGATCTTGCTTTCATGCTTGCTCATGGTTCGATGCACCTATTCCTTAATCGAACTTTCTTGCGTCGCTACCGCGTCCCCTTCCCTGAGGACCCGGGCTACAGGTTATTGTAACCGACTCTGAACGAAGAGTCGTCTTTTTTGCTGTTAACCTCTCTGTCTTGACGGACATCTGTCTTCCACAAATGTTCCTCCCCAGGCCAGCACAGTCAATGCGGCATTTACAGCCTGAAAATTGCTCCCCGAACCCTACTTGACCTGGGTGGATAACAAAAAAGAAGGCTCGTCTGTTAGACGAGCCTTCTTGGACAACGTTTTGGCTCTTCCCGTTTAAGGAATGGTTGTTCTGCTGCCGCCCAGAAGGCTGACAAGGAAGAGGACCACGGTCACGGCCAAGAAGATCCAGAACAGGATTACCGCCAAGCTGGCTGCGGTGCCTGCAATTCCGCCGAATCCGAAGAACGCTGCTACCAGCGCGATGACGAGAAAAATGACTGCCCACCTTAACATGAGAGGTTGCTCCTTTCCTTTAATCTCCCGGCACTTAACCGAGGCTGTTAGTTAAAAGACGAAGCGGCATTTTTCGGTGTTCAGGGCATGGTCGTCGGAACAGGCAGGCGATCAGCAAATTGAACCTAAAACGGTCACCTCATGCGCGAAAAGGCGGACAGCCGCCTACCTATCCGGATAGGCCACCTTTCAGGGGTTGGGTACCCAGTTCACGTGGCCATCTGCATAAACGACGGCCTTGCCGCCACCATAACCGACGTAGCCCAATTGCGTTCCTGCTGGATTGATAATGTTGCCCATCGGACCGCCCGGATAGCTATAAACGAATCCGTCGAGGATGGAGTTGTTCCTCGTATAGGGCCCTAGAATCTCGGCCCATTTATCCCTTGTTGCTGGAAGGGTGCCATCGTTATCCATCGCATACATAATAAACGCGACCCCGGCCTCCCTGGCCTTAAACAACGCTTTGGCCCTATCCCACTCGGCCAGTTCGGCATCGAAGCGCGTCCTAGGGATCTCCGTGATGGGGCGAATGTAGAGCGAGCCTTGGGAAATGTAGGAGGCGGCTTGCAAAGTTTTGCTTACGGCGCCATCCGTCGCGTCGCCCGCCAACAGGGTTCTGTTTTGGGAATCAGGATCCAAGGTCTCGAGCCACAGGTTGTTGATGGACTTCGTGACTTTCCCGTTTGTGGCAGTCAGCTGAATTTCTCTCACAGTGATCAATCCGGCCTTTTCACCCCCCATATAAAACGATACCGGCCGGGTTGTGGGCGTTAGGCTCCCATTGATGAGGGAGACCTTAAACCACCCCGCTCGCGATCCGGCCGGCTTGGAGGGATTTCGGGCGATGACGTAAGCAGCCGTTCCGTCCTCAGACCAAACGGGCGTCTGTGCGGTGTAGCCGTCTGGCGCGTTTATTGGCACATGCAACTCATCCGCCGTCATGAGGAAGAGTTTGGTAGTAACGGCACCTGGCACCAGCGGCGAAGGCCCGTGGTCTGGCTCCTTGAACGTTCCACTAACGAAAGCGTAACTTTGGGTGGGTGAGGGATACAAGCTTACAGACTGCGGATCACCCTGCAGGGGGTCCCATGGCGCAAAATCCTTAATTGAGGCACTGGCTGCGTCCAGGATATATAGCTTGGCTGTTTGCGTCTTTGCCGAGCTGTCGGCGGACGAAACCTTATACACCGCTATGAGTGCCTTGTCAGAGCCTGGAATCCACTCGATGTCCGTTTCCTGCACGTCCGCATCCAGCCTTAAGACGTCCGAGGCTTTGCCGTCGTTTAGGGAGTAGACATTTAAAAATGCGTCCGCTTTGAGAGGCTTGTCATCAAGCGTGGCGCTTTGCACGCCAGCGACGTTGCTCTCGCCGCGGGCTTCCTGGAAAACCATGTACCGTCCATCTGGCGACCATGTCGCCTTTGATGCCGCAGGGCCGCTGATCAATAGAGGCGCTCCAACGGCAAAGGCTCGATCTTTGTACACGAGGTAGTTCTCAATGCCAACCACATGCTGGGGCCAAGAGAACTTTGGAATCGGGACGTAAGCGTCGGTCGGCTGGCTAAGGGCAGACGACGCAATACAGAGCATGCAGAAAGCTGCCGGCAATTGTCGGTTCATGATGGTTCCTAGGGAATGACGGTGTTAACGCACCGTATCTCTTAGGATAAACGGTCTAACGGCGAATTTCCACCGATTTGCCTGATCGCAAGCTGAAATCCTCGAAAGTTGAGTCCTTTAGAGAAGGCTCAGCTTTTCAGTCAAGTCTTGCTCGAGGATGTAAACCTCAACTTGCTCGCCCACTCGGACATCCAAATCCCAGAAACTCCGCGTCACCTTTATGCCAACCGTCTCGCCTACCTGTGATTCAACTTGCCTGCGATTAAGGCTGCGCAACTCGCGTCGAGCGCTCTTGATAAGCTTGCGCCCATCTTCTGACGCCGAAAGGCCTTTTTCGGTAGGAGTAAAGCAGCCGCTACTGCGAATCACAACCATGTCTCCCATAACATGGGCGCTTGTCTTATCGGCCTTGCACCCGTGTTGATCTACATGGAAGTTGGAGATCGCGCGCTCGATCTCGGCCTCTAGCCCTGCTCGTGTTAGCTCGACTACCATCTATCTACTATACAGACGATCTCCTCAATTTCTTCGCCCCTTTCTGCTTTTGACTACAAATTCCATAAATTCCATGCGGAAACCCTAAGGAAAAGTGATTTTCGAGGCACCCGAAATTCAATCCCAGCCAGAATAAAGCCCAAGCAACACCGAGACCCCAACGCTTAACACTCGATACTCAACACTCAGCCTCAGCCCTTCGGAAAGCATGCGCATCGCCTACGTCACCGTCCCTCTTTCTCTGCTTTTGGCAGCGGCTGGAGGCGCTCTTATGATTGCTTCAAGGAAGCCGGTTTCAAATGAATGGAACGTGCTCGCACAGCCAAGACATCCTGTAACGCCCCTCATGTGGAAGAGTGCAGACGCAGCCCTCGGATTTGAGGCTCCCGGGTTTCAAGTTGTCGATACAGAGGGCCATCGGCAGTCTTTAGCCGATCTGACCAAGAATGGGCCCGTATTCATCTACTTCGTATTGCAAGGCTGTCCCTGCAGTATCGAGGCGGAGCCGCATTTTGAGCGGCTTGAACAACGGTTCCACGGCAAGGTCAACTTCCTCGCGGTTACCAATGCCAATGCAGATGACTCCAAGGCCTGGAAATCCCAGTTCGCCGTCCCATACCCGGTGGTCTCCCAGCCCAAGCTCGATCTGATGCACTTGTACGGCGTGACCCGGTCGGTCTACTCACTGCTGGTCGGGCAAGACGGGAAGATCATCCGCATGTGGCCTGGATACGGAGCTTCCATGCTTCAAGAACTGAACAAGGAGATGGCCGCGGCCACTCACCAGTCGGCTATCAAATTCGACCCGAAGATGGCGCCGGAAATCATGACGTCCGGTTGCGAATTCGGACCAAAGCCCGTTGGCTAGTGGTCGGGAGGCTGCACTGGGTTCGGGTTCGGGTTTGGGGCGGCCGCCGGTTCTGTGGATTGTCGGCGCTGTACCCTTTGGAGAAGTGCGTCCAACTTATCTTGGACTTTCTTGCGCAAGTCTTCTGGCAAAGAATCGAGCAACTTGCCGATCGAAACGGGCGGACCGGTCGCGGGTTGGTTTTCGGTGATTGAATCAGAAATTTCAATGCCCGTCGCTCTCACTGCTAACTTCGCAGTTCTCTGCTGGCCAAGCTGAAACGAGTCCACTTCAACTCCCTCTGAGTCTTTAAATAGATCGGGATGCTGGTAGCGTGCAATGTAGCTAGCCACTGCATCTAAATCGGCAGGATAGACAAATTCGTAATTGTCTGACATGGTTGCATGGGTGTAAAAAGCAGTTCGCGTAGTAACTGACACGTTCAGCGTGGCGTCAGCTGGAAGTCCGTCCGGAAGCAGCTCGGTACGCTCAACGAATGGACCGCTGACTCCATAATACGACTGCCCTTTGGCATTCCGGACTTCCTTGTCATCGTTGTATGTGAATTCGTCGAGCAACTGCCGTTGCACCAACGTTAGACCACCGAGTCCCAATGTTAGGCCGCCTTTGTTTGAGGCTGCAAGCCGCTGAGCTGAAGAAAGACTGCCGTAGAGCCGAGCCGTACTGTTTCGTGCAAAAAGCGGATACGCGGCCTGGTTCTCGATAAGCAAGTCAATTTGGGGAATACTGCCAAAGGCGCTTCCCGGAATCCCAAGCCCGAACCAAAAGTCGGAGATCTGGTCGATTGAGACGTAGGCCTTTTCGTAGGATTCTTGGATGAGGCTTTCCAGCGGCCCACGCGGAATTCGAGAATTGGCTACGAAAATAGGGTCTTTGGGCTTGCCTTTTATCCATGCGCCGTCAACGGTAACATCCTCGTCCGAGCGTTGGCTCAGACTTCCACGGAACGCCTCAAGAGACGTCTTGCCGGCTCTGCCAGCGTAGATCGCCCACCCTTCCGAATCGTCGTCGCCAAGAAAGATTGCGTTCGAGTTCAACTTTTGCGCCGCCGTCAGGATCGTGTCTGAAGTAGCAAATGAAAGCGGATCCTGCTTGGTAGGAGCAAGAAGAGCGTCAACGGCAAACTGGGCTAGCGGCCGCTTGGCGAGGTTGTTACCGCTCCTCGATGCAACCTCTTTCGCAACAGGACCCAACTCAAAGCCTTCCTTCACTGCTTTGGTTCTCAGCAGAGCTTGTTGCAT
Source organism: Armatimonadota bacterium (assembly GCA_025363835.1). Lineage (GTDB taxonomy): Bacteria > Armatimonadota > Fimbriimonadia > Fimbriimonadales > Fimbriimonadaceae > JANYLD01. Next base: position 5,562 of record JANYLD010000299.1, on the reverse strand, counting down.
CCTAAGATCCATCAATGCCATGAACGAGCTGCCGAAGAACTTCAGAATCCTCACCCATTTCGTTTCCTTTATCATCGATGACGACCAATTGGACGGTGAGGGACCCTGGCCCGCTATAGGGCTGGGTCCTAACAACAATTCTTGCCGGTTGACCTGTTGAGGCCATGGCGTCGGATTGCAATTCGTACAAGTTCTGCCTTTGGTCCTGTCGCAGCGTTTGGAATGCCTTGGCCAAGGCCGCTCTCGACGCCGCGTATTCTTGAAGGAAGGTCGGCTCGATTTCGGGAAGGGCCAACTGCATTGAGTTGGGGGACGACGAAAAGACCACTCGCTTATTGAATGGAATCTGCGCCAACTGTTCAGGATCCATCCTCTCAAGGATTTGAATGGCCAGTCTCATCGTTGGCAGCCGGCTGTCCATGATGAACTGAAGCCGTCGATCTTCATTGGGTGAACTCATTCCAAACGACTTCGCATAAAGATTTACGAAGTCGGCGGCCGTTTTGTCGTTTAAAGGCTGAACCTGCTTCCTTAAGTTCACCAGTTCGTCGATGCTTGTCTTGAATCGGCTCATTCGGTCCAGATATACCGCCGTTTGAATTGCCTTGATTCTCTCCGGCGATCGCTCTAGTCGGATGAAATCGTGGTGGTCCACCCAGTCGGCCTGGAAGACGTCGGCAATCTTGTCCATCGCCTCCTTAAGTGGAACATGGTTCAAGCGGAGAATCAGGGGCTCGTCCTCCATGCTGCTGTCCGCCTCAAGCCTGACTCCGGTCTGCTTGCTCAGGTCTTTAAGGACGGTGTGGAAGGGAGGGCTCTAGACGTGTAGTCCAACGGCTTGCTTAAATCCTGGACGCTCGCAATGCCTGCCAAAAGAAGACTGAGTACTGCTGATAGGGTTCTCATGTGTAACTTAGTCATCATTGCTTAAAAGCGTCCACCTTGCCAATACCATGGCTCAGCTTCTAGAGTTTCCTCATTTGTTTATGTAGTATGATGTCTACTAGTTAAGGTTCTCTAACCGCACCACACGCCGAATAGAAAGGAGGGCAAGGAAATGAACCTTGGCAAGACTCCTCTTTGTTTCCATCCTGATCGGATGGGCTATGTCTCTCTTGGCCCAAACGCCAAGCTATCTACACATCCCGGCTCCCCGTGGTCCACGGGTCGGCCTTGCCCGGTGGGCTGTTCATGAAGCACGTTCACTTGGCTATGAAGGCGTGGTCATTCCTGTGGGTACCGATCAGATCGAAGACCCGCTCGCTACCGATTGGTCCGGATTCACGGCAACGGTTAATGAGGCTTTAGCAGATGGGCTCAGGGTCCATCTTCGGCTTTTGCAGAACGTTCCGGTTAGAGCGTATCGGAACGGCGCCTCCGTGGGTCCGACCGTTTGGGTGACCCGGTACAACGCGGGCAAGACTTGGGGTCAGCCCTTTCGACCGCCGCTTGCGGTGTGCTCCTGGATCGCTAAGTTGGTCTGGCAACGGGCAACCGATATTCTCTGGCAAGCTTGCCTCCAGCACCAGCTCGACCCCACCTTGTATGCGAGTGAAGAGCTCGCCAACGAGCCTGGAGTTCGTGGCGCCGGCGGGGCGTACTCGGGGGACAGTTTTGCGGTTGGGACTTGGCCCGGCGCTGCGGACGGGACGATCGAACCTTATTTCTGGACGATGCTTCGGAAGCTGCGCTACTCATTCAGCGCGCACGGCATTCCGACCTATGCGGTCACTCTCGAAGGGACGGCCGGCCAGGTTGGGCAGACCGAAATTGATTCGATCGTGGGCCCTGATGCTCAGCGTGTTGCTGATGGGTGCAGCGGCTGGGGTTTCAATCGGTATGAAACGGTCCCTGCGTCCTCTCCGTCCCTGGCCGCTCAATGTTGGCAGTCGCGAGCCCTCACCCAGATCCAGAGGATGCGGGCCAATCCGCTGATCGGCGCTAAGCCGCTGTTCAATACCGAATTCGGGATGCGGGCCTCGGCGGCTCTCATGACCGGACCTTATAGCGCTTCGCAGTATCGTCAGGCGGTTCTTCAGGTCCAAAGAAAGACGCCTGGAATTGTTGGGGGAGGTTGGTTCCTCTCCGTTTCTACGAACTCGCTTGGCGCGGGGTTCAACCTGTTCAATTCGGACGAAACGCCGGTTGGGATTTCGGTCGGACCGCTTGTTACTGCGCCGTGAGCTAATCCGCGTCAGATCCACGCACGACCCTTTATCGTCCCTTTGATGAACTTTGCCGGCTTTGTAAAAAGTCGGCAAAGTGGACCCTGTAAGCGAAGGTTATTTGCCGATCTTCGCTCTCAGCTCTGGAATGGCTTGGTAAAGGTCCGCCACCAAACCGTAGTCCGCAAACTCGAAAATGGGAGCATCGGGATCTTTGTTGATCGCCACGATGATCTTGCTGTCCTTGATGCCCGCCATATGTTGCGTCGATCCAGAAATTCCAGCAGCAATGTAGAGGTCTGGCGCTACGATCTTGCCTGTTTGTCCAACCTGAAGCTCGTTCGCCGCGATGCCAGAATCCACTGCCGCCCGAGTTGCTCCCACGGCACCACCGAGGGCGTCTGCCAAGCCGCCGATTACCGATTCAAAGGTCTGTGCATCCTTCAGAGGGCGACCACCGCTGACGATCACTCTAGCCTGAGTCAGGTCCGGCCGCGCTCCGCCGCGGGCTGAGGCGCCCAGTCGTTTGGCGACGCTGGTGGCATCCAACGAAATCGATTCAACTGAAGATGAGCCGCCACGATCTCCTTTTGCAAACCCAGCAGGACGGACGGTTAGCACGGCCGGCATTGAAAGCACTTCCACGGTGGCGAGGATCGACCCCGCGACCATCGGCCTTTTGAACCTTGTGGGCGACTCCGCCGCGACCACGTCTGTCACCATCGCCGCATCCATCAGACCGGCCACCCGGGCAAGAACGTCTTTGGAACGCATCGACGAAACCGCGCCAACGTGCGAGTAGCCGCCTGCAACTCCGGCGATCGCCTTTGCCAGCCCATCGCTCGTAGGCATCTCGGAAAGATTGGCCGACAGAACCTTATCAGCTCCAATGTCGGTGACAGGCTGTCCGGAAATCTGCAACAGATCAAATCCGAGCCCTACTGCCTGAGCGAAGCCAGCCGCCGCTGGAGCGTCGGAGGCTTCAAAAGCAATCCATAGAAGTTTCGACATTAGAGGGCGCCTCGGTCTTTCAGTGCGACATAAAGCTCGTCAACCGAGCCAACTTTTCGGCCAGCTTGCCTCGCGGCCGGGGCTTCCATCCGGACGATCCTCGTCTTGGGAGCAGCGGACGTCATGCGCGGCCGCTTTTCGAGCGGCTTGCTGCGCGCTTTGATAATCCCGGGTAGTGCAATGTAGCGCGGCTCATTCAACCGCAAGTCGGTAGTAACGAGGCAGGGTAGAGGTAGCTCCAGCGTCTCGTCGCCCGTGTCGGTCTCTCGTGTGACCCTGACAATCCCGTCCCCACGCTCAACCTTTGCCGCAAAGGTCGCCTGAGGCCAGTTCAACTTGGCGGCGAGCATTTGCCCCGCCTGATTGTTGTCGTCGTCGGTCGCCTGCTTGCCCATCAGGATCATGTCGGGTTTCAATTCGTTGGCGAGGGCAGCTAACTCCGCGGCCACGACGGTCGAATCGAGCGGATCGTTGGTTTCCACCAGGATCGCTCGGTCAGCGCCCATGGCGAGCCCCTTGCGCAATTGCTCTTCACATTCCGCGCCGCCGATGGAGACCGCAACGATCTCGATCGACGGGTCCTTCTCCTTGAGGCGCACAGCTTCTTCCACTGCGATTTCGTCAAAAGGATTAATTTCGAACTTGAGCCCAGTCGTATCCATCCCCGAACCATCGGGTAGCGACCGAACCTTGGCATACGGATCTACGACCCGCTTTATTGGAACCAAAATCTTCATAAGGGCACGGCGAAGCCGCATTCTAGCGGCGTTCGGCGAAGCGGAGTTTACTCGCGGATGATGATGTGATGAAGTGATGATGTGATGATGTGATGATGTGAAGCGAGGAGTGCGACCAACCCGGCGTACACGTTTGAACCAGCGAGCCCAACAGTTTCAGATTAGAAGACAAGAACTGCGTTCACCAGCGAGGCGGGAAAAGACGAGTTAAGGCCACACGCATCGAGACGCCACCCGTAGCCGCGTCTTTACGTCGCGTTCTCGCTCGCATTTTCAGACTAGCATTGAACACGGGGCGCCCGTATCACCCCGTGTCCTGCCGAGGGTCTTTCGACGGGCCTGGGTTGGGTTGCAAACCTGCAACTAGACCCCCGGCCCGAGCCAAATGTGCAGCTCGTGGGAGTCTTGCGTGGGACGGGCCGCGGGAGCCAAGTTCCGTGACTCTATAAAGCTCCTTCGGTAGCCGCAAAGCGTGGCTCCCCCGGCCCGTCTGACGCCGCGCTCTCTACATCCCCCCGCTCTTCTCGGGCCGGGGGTCTCACGTCTTGCGTATGGTCGGGTAGCCATTGTTGTCATCTTAAGCCCTTGAACACAGAGTCGCTCGTAGCATACGAGAAACAGACCGCCCGCTGCCTCGACACGTGGGCCCGTAATTTCCGCCCGCTATCGCCCGCATACCTCGTGTCGAGGCTTCCACGTTTGAACCAGCGAGCCCCAATAATTTCAGATAGAGGGTCCGGCGATCGCCTGATCACCCGATCATCCGATCACCGATCACCCGATCACCGATCACCGATCACGAATCCCGAAGGGCCTACAATGGAGAAGAAGTAGGCTCGATTCCTAACAGGGATTCACATGTTCGCAGAAGCTAAGGTTCCAAGGAAGAAATCGCCGCTCCTTGCGTGGCTTGTCGTCATGGTTCCCCTTGCAGCGGCGTCAGTGCTGGTTTGGAGCGCTCGCCATCAGGTGGCCCGCCCAGTTGTTTCTATCTTTGAAGCTTCGGGTACTCACGATCTTAAAGACGTGCGACTCCTCGTCCAATCCGGCACGTCCGTTAACGAGTTGTCCGGCGGACACACTCCCCTCTTCGTCGCGGCCGGCAACAACGATCAACAAACGGTCGAATACTTGCTCAAGAACGGCGCCTCGCCGAATGCGGAACAGGCGGGGAAGAACACGGCCTTGGACGCGGGAGCGATGAGCGGGAACTTGGCCATCGTTACCGACTTGCTCAACGCGGGAGCGCGAGTGGACACCGTGACCAGGGACAACGAGACTCCACTCCATGCCGCCGCGGCAGGTGGCAACAAGGACATCGTCGAGCTGTTGATCAAGCGCGGCGCAGACCTCAACGCCCGCCGGACGTCCGACCACGCAACTCCGATTGCGGAAGCGGCAAGCTCCGGCAGGCTGGCATGCGTGGAAACGCTCGCCGCGCACGGCGCCGATCTGAACTTCATCGGTTACCGACACAGAACACCTTTGAATCTGGCCATCATCGAAAGGCATTACGACGTGGCCACAAGGCTCGTCGCCCTCGGAGCGGACCTTACGATTGTGGACGGAGCCGGAGCCTCGCCACTCCTGTACGCTTTCCTACAAGGTCAATTCGATTTAGCCGATACGATCATCAAAAAGATGACCGA
>JANYLD010000101.1 GCA_025363835.1 Armatimonadota bacterium | reverse complement strand
ATCGATGCGACGGCGAACATAGAGCGGTTCAACACGGAAGACAAGATCGTATCCGTCGTACAGGAGATAAAAGGCGGCGGGTTTAACACGATCGCACTGGACATCAAGCCGATCTCTGGGCAGGTGATCTACCCGAGCGCGTTTGCGCCGAAACTGCTTCAATGGAAGGGGCGACTGCTCCCTGCCGACTTTGACCCAGTGGCGATTTTTGTGCGGGAGTGCAAGAAAGCGGGGTTGAACTTGCTGTTTGCCTTGAACGCCTTTAGCGAAGGGCACTCGCTGATGAAAGAGGGGCCCGCATACGACAAGCTGCTCTGGCAAACGGTTTTGTACGACACCACCGGCGAAGTGGTCCTAAATGGGAAGAAGTTTCCGCTTGGCGACAAGAAGAACGCAGCGCCATCTGTTGCGGCGGTTGGTTATATCAGCTCTGCCGCTTCCCTGCCGAAGCTGACTGCCGACGTGACGATCGTGCTGGTGGACTGGCCCAGGAACGCGGTGGTTTCGGTTGCGGACGGGGCGGTAGCCGGAACGAAGACTCCGGGGATTCCGCCGCGCGGCTATGCGCTGATTGGATCTGGCGCGGCGGCAGATTTTCTTCGGAAGAACGCGGTGGTGGACCAAAAGGTGGCGTTCGATACCGATCCGGTGTTTGTACGCGCGTCGGAGCGGCCGGATTTGCAGATCCCGTTGATGGTGAACCCGAATATGCCGGAGGTCCAAGACTACGAGTTGGCGGTGATGCGCGAAGTGGCGCAGAAGTACGAAGCGGACGGGTTCCTGTACGACGACCGCTTCCGCTACGCGGGGATGAACGCGGATTTCAGCTACTGGACGCGGGATCTGTTTGAGCAGTACGTCGGCCACCCTATCAACTGGCCGGATGACGTTTTCAAATTCACGATCACCCCTGAGTTCACGCGGGGATTACAGCCGGGACCCTATTACGACGCTTGGATGGCTTGGCGGGCTATGTCGATGCGGAACTACCTCGCGCGGGTTCATGACACGATCCGGAGCGTGCGGCCCAACGCGGCGGTGGGGCTTTACGTGGGGTCTTGGTATGGGGAGTATCCGGCGTTTGGGGTCAACGTGGCTTCTCCGGACTTGCATGCCGGCTTCTGGTTCATGACACCGGAGTATCGGATGACAGGCATCGCCCCTCTACTGGACATGCTGATCACCGGCTGCTATTATCCGACGCCCACCGTTTACGATGGCTTGACAGGGGCGACGGGGATTGGAAATACGATTGAGGCGGCCGGGCAGTTGACCACGCGGGTCGCGCGCGATCAGTGCTGGACTTACGCGGGGATTATGCTCAGCCAATTCAAAGACGATCCGGACCGGCTGGCAGCGGCCCTGCAGGCTGCTTGCGCCTCCACGCAGGGCGTGATGGTGTTTGATATTTCGCACGACGCGGAGGGGATGTGGCCGACGTTTGCGAAGGCCTTTGGTGCGCCGGTCGTGGCGCCGCATATGGATAAGAAGGCTTTGGCGGAGGTTCGCCGGAAGCGGGCTGCGTTTGACAAGAAGGGCGGCAAGGAAGAGCCGCCGATCATCGCTCAGGGCTCCTCTGGGACCGGGTTCTAATCCTCGTAGGAAGCAAGCGAGGTTCTCGGCTTGGCGTGAATTTCGCGCCACTCGTGTAGCCCTGCAGGCTCACTAGAAACCTGGAAATACCGATAGCGCGAAGCCGATATAGAGGGAAAACCCCCTGCACGCGATTCCGCCCACGTCTCGGGAGTGCAAGTCTTCATTTCCTTGGCCGTCCTCAGTTGCACGACTCAGCGCGACCTAAAGACGCGGCTACGGGTGGTGGTTGGGTGCGATGCGATTGGATAGACGCTTGTGGGCGGTTGTTAGCGAGAAACATCGCCCGGAGGGCGATGCTCCATTTCGGCCTGCGGGGTTATTCCGGCTCTTCTTCGACCCAGCCGGTTTCGTAGACGGGAGCTTTGCCGAAGAGCGAGTCTACGTCCATGGGGGTGACCAGGACGTCTCTAGGGCGGGGGCCGTCTCTGGGGCCGACGATGCGGCGCTCTTCCATTTGGTCGAGGAGGCGGGAGGCTCGTTGGAAGCCTATCGAGAAGCGGCGCTGGAGCATGCTGGTGGAGGCTTGGCCCCGGTCTGAGCACCAGCGGACGGCTTCCTCCCAGAGAGGGTCGTTGTCGTCCTGTCCTCCCTCGGAGGCCAAGCCTCTCCCCTTCTTGCCGCCGCCGTCTTCGTCCACGAGGTCCTTGGGGTCGATGACGTAGGTCGGTTGCTCTTGGGCTCGCCAGAAGGAGCAGACGGCGTCGATCTCTTTCTCACTGACGTAGCAGCCCTGGACTCGGAGCGGCTTGCTGGCGTCGATGGGGAGGAAGAGCATGTCGCCTCGGCCGATGAGCGACTCGGCGCCCTTCTGATCGAGGATGGTGCGGGAGTCTATTTGGGACGAGACGGTGAAGGCGATTCGGGAGGCGATGTTGGCCTTGATGGTGCCCGTGATGACGTCGACGCTGGGGCGCTGGGTGGCGATGACGAGATGGATACCAACGGCGCGCGCTAGCTGGGCGAGACGGCAGATAGAGGTTTCCACCTCGGCGGAAGCCTGGATCATGAGGTCGGCCAGCTCGTCGATGATGACAACGATGTAAGGCATCTTGTCTTGGAAGCTGGCTTTAGCGTTCCAGCCGTCTATGTTTCGGACGCCGACTTCGGATAGCTGGTCGTACCGCCGGTCCATCTCTCGCCAGACCGCTCTTAAGACTCCCGGAGCCTCTTTGACGTCTTTGATGACCGGGCACATGAGGTGGGGGATGCCGTCGAAGAGCGTGAGCTCGACTCGCTTTGGGTCGATCATGACCAGGCGCATGTCTCTGGGCGTGTTTCGCATGAGAAGGCTTGTGATCAAGGTGGCCAGACCAATGGATTTACCGGAGTTGGTGGCGCCGCAAATGAGAAGGTGGGGCATGCGGGTGAGATCGGCGTACTTGTTGACTCCGGCCACGTCTTGGCCAAGGGCGACCGAGAGACGCGACGCGTTCTCCATGAACTCTTTGGTGTCGCAGACCTCTCGGAGATGGACGGGAGTGGGCGATGAGTTGGGGACCTCGACGCCGATGGCGGCTTTGCCGGGAATGGGCGCTTCCACACGGACGTGGGACGCGGCCAGGTTCATCGCGATATTGTCGGCGAGGGCGGAGATGCGGGCGACTCTGATGCCTGGTCCAAGTTGGATCTCATAGCGGGTGACGGTGGGACCAGTGGCCACTTCGACCACATTGGCATCGATGCCAAACTCTTCGAGGGTGGATTCAAGCGTCTCGATGTTGCGCTGCATCTCTTGGGGCGAGCGTTTGGGCTTGGTGGCGGGCTCGGCCAGGAGTGAGAGCGGCGGGAGTTGGTAGCCCTCTTTCGGCATCGCGTTTGCAATTGGCGCTGATTTGGATGGTTGGGTCTCACGGACAAGCGGGGCGGGGCGCGTTTTGCGCTCGTCCATGTCGGGCAGTTGGCGCTGGGCGGGGTCCGATGTCTCTACCACTGCGCGACGAGAGGTCATAGGTTCCCTAAGGGGCCGAGTCGGGCGTCTTCCTTGGTCGCTGAACCGGCTGCGGTCTCTGAAAGCGGCAACGATGGCGTGGAGGGGGGTGTTGACACTGAGGATGATGCCCACCATGGCAAGTGCACCCAGGCCTACAAACTTCGCGGCGCCAAGCAGGCCGCTGGCGATGAAACCGACAATCGCGCCGAGGTAGCCGCCAGAGGCGGAGATGGCGTCGGGATCAAAGTAGTCACCAGAGGGTGTTGGCCGGGCAAAAGCTCCAATAAGGGCAAGAAAAATCAGGCAAAGGCCAAGGGTTAGATGCGAGATTCCGACGGATCGCTTACCCGTGATGACAGCGACGCCGATTCCACCAAACACGAAGGGGACCGCCCAGGAGCCGCGGCCAAATAGCGTGCGCAAGATGCCACTGAGAACCTGGCCGAGGAGGCCGGTGTTGCTCTCAAGGGCGAGGGAGATGACCGTGATGACGGCCAGCGTGATGAGTAGAACGCCCAAGATATCGAAGCGGCGGTGCGAATGGTCCGGCTCGACTCGACGTCTCGTCGACGCCGAAGGCCTCGTGCTGACTTTCATCCCTAATGTGTCTCGCTTGCAGCCATCCTTAGCCGCACTGGTCAGTATAACAGGGAATTCCTTGGCTTCCCTGTGCCCGATTTGCGATCTTTTCGGTTATGCGTTGGCTTTGACAACCGCAAGCACAGCGCCCTCAGCTACCTGATCACCTTTCTTGACCGGAAGGCTTTCGACGGTGCCGTCGAACGGCGCGGCGAAGGGTTGCTGCGTTTTCATGGCCTCGAGAACGAGGATCTTTTGGCCTTTGATAACCTGGTCCCCTTGAGTTGCGAGCACGTCTACTATTTGGCCGGGCATGGGCGCTCTCATTTCGCCGGAGCCGATGGTGCCGGCGCGAGCTCGAGGTCGGGTGGTTTCGACTTGGTAAACGCGGCCCTTGTACGAGACGGCTACTTTGTCTCCCGAGCGGACGGCCACGGCTGAGTAGGAGCCATCCGGGCCGTGGACGATCATGCGATCGGGGAGCTTCGAGACCTTAGCGACATTTGGGTCAAACTCGACCTCTTCCCCGTCGACGTACCGTCTCAACGGGCGGCCACCGTCGTTTTCTTGGCGGCATAGTCTTTGGCGGCTGCGATGAAAGCGTCAAAGAGGTTCTTGGACTCGGGGTCCGAGAAGGTTCGTTCTGGATGCCACTGGACGCCGACCATCCAGGGCCGGTCAGTTGCCTCGACGGCCTCGACCATTCCGTCCTCATGCTCGGCCACGACGGTAAGACCCTGGCCCAAGGCGCCGACGGCTTGGTGGTGGTAGCTCTTCCCTCTTGCGACCTCCGAGCCCACGATTTCCTGTAGTTTTGAACCCGATTTCAGACGATACTGCTGGGGCGCCCCGCCTTCGTGCTCGGTGCCGACATGGTCGGGGATGTGCTGGATTAGCTTGCCCCCTCGTTGCACGTTAATGAACTGGCAGCCGTAGCAGATTCCGAGGACTGGGGTTTCGCTTGGAAGCGTTTGGTACAACTTGGATTCGGCTTGGAATCGCTCTTCCTCAATCGGGTCCACGGTTGAGTGGTTCTCTTCTCCGAAGTGGGAGGCATCTATATCGTGGCCCCCGGGGATCAGCCATCCATCAAGCACTTGGGCGAGTTCAGCCATATCGGCTTGGGGCGGAATGAGAATCGGGATGCCGCCGGAGGCGGCGATGACCTCAGCGTAGTTCCAGTTAAGCCAGAGCTTGCCGCCGCTTTTGTCGGCGGGGTCTTCTTTGGCGTTAACTGTGATGCCGATGAGGGGTTTCATTTTCGTTGGTAAATCGTAAGTCGCCGGAGGGTCAACTTCCCCTAATTTTGTCATCCTGAGCGAGTCCGCGAGTCGAAGGAC
>JANYLD010000078.1 GCA_025363835.1 Armatimonadota bacterium | reverse complement strand
ATTTTCAGGCAATATGGACTTCTGGCGACCGTTGGAGGATAACACCCTCAGGGCTCAAGGCTCAAGGCTCAAGGCTCAAATGAATCGCTAGTCGAGAGATCGATGCATGACGAGCGCATCGACGGGTCCAATCTCTGCGTGCCGAAAAGCCTTCGGCACGCGACCGACGACGGCGAAGCCGTGCTTCTCCCACAACCGAACCGCGGTCTCATTCGTCGAGACGACAAAGTTGAACTGCATAGCGAGGAATCCAGCCTCGCGGGCAACGGTTAATGAGTGCTCGCACATCCGGCTCGCGAATCCCCGGCCACGCCATTGCCGCGCGACCATGTAGCCGGCGTTTGCCACGTGGTCGCTGAGGCCAGGTTGGTTTGGCCGCAGCATGTACCCGCCGACCACTTCCCCATCGTGCTCGAGGACAAAACATCGCGTCGGCGGTGTCGTCCACAACGCACACGCTTGCTCCTCCGTAATCTCCGGAGGGTAGGAGTAAGTGTCGCCGTTGCCCACCACTTCCTTAAAGATCGGCCACAGGAGTCCGAATTCCCCGGATGAAATCTCTCTGATCATTGCTATGGCCTCGTGCCTAAGCGGTTCTCTTGGGCTCTTTGAGGCTCAGACCCCGCAAGGATGTCGATCCTTTCTGCAAGAGAGGCCAGCGCAGTTTTCACGATCTCGTCTAGCGGCGTCTTGCGGCCAATTTCCCAAGCAGCTTCAAAAGCAGCGGCAGCAGTTCTGGCCCGCGTCTCTGCAAGTCGTCGCTCGAACCGGCCCCTATCCATGTTTTGGATTGGCGCGTTGATCTGGTCGCGCAGAACTTCGATAGCTCCCCAGACTTTGGCTGCAAGATAGGGGTCGATCTCGCAAAGGATGGCTCCAGCGCAGGCCAACCCATGGGCGAGGCCCCAGCGGTCTTGCATCTCCGAAAAGGTGCTCAGGGCTTCATGGCAGAGTTTGGTGGCGTAATCAATGTCGCCGATATCGAGCGACATGTTTGCCATGTCGACTTGTCGTTGAGCGGCGCCCCGGACATCTCCCATTTGCTTAAGCTGAATAAGGCCCGTGTTGAAAGTTTCGTAAGCCTCCGCGTGCTGCCCCCTCAGATAGGCAACGCAGCCGATTCCGGCCAGCGTCAGGGCGACTCCCCAAGGGTCGCCGAGCTCTTCAAACGTAGCCTTGCTCTCCGCCAAATGTTTCCAAGCCGCTTCTGGTTCGTTTTGGTCGACTTCGATGATGCCGAGGTTGTTAAGGGCGAGCGCCATGTTGCGTCGATCGCCGGATTGTCGAGTGATCGAGATGCATTCTTTTAGCAGGGGCTTGGCGGCTAGAAAATCTCCTTGCATCTGCAGGGCCAGGCTGAGATTGATAACCGCAATCGAGATGCCTCTCTGCTCATCGAGGTCTCGAAAGATGGCTAGGGCCTCTTCGTGTGCGCGCCGTGCATCGTCAAACTCGCCTCTTTCGTGAGCAACCATGCCCCGAGCGCTTAACGAGTATCCGATCCCCGTTCTGTCGTTCAGCTCGCGCTTGATCGAGAGGCTGCCCTTGTGAAACCTCTCCGCGGCAACTCGATCACCTTGCGAGATGGAAAGTACGCCGGCGCCGTGATATGCCTTTGCTCTCTCCGGTGTCGCCTCGTCGGGTGCGACTTCGAGGAGCCTCTGTAGCCAATTCCTACCCTCTTCCAGGTGCCCGCGCACGTACGAAAATCTCCACAGGTTAGCGACAAAACGAAGGCCCTCTTTCGGCCGCTCGACTCGGGCGAACTCCAATGCTCCGCGAATGTTCTCGTGTTCAACGCTAAAACGGTTAAACCACTCTTGGCTTTGCGGCCCCGTGAGCTCCGGTTCGCCCTCCTCCACAACCCCTTGAAAGTAATCGAAGTGCTTGGCCTCCCACATTGGAAGGCTGTCTTCGGCGACAAGCCCTTCGCGCCCGTATTGACGCACGGTCTCGAGCAGTTGGCACCGCATACCGCCAGCCGAGTGATCCGCGAGGACCAAGCTCTTGTCAACTAGTGAGGAGAGCAGGTTGACTATCTCCCACTTTTCGATCTTCTGCGGTTCGGATCGCAATTGCATCTCGGCCAAGTCTACTTTCGTCCTCAAGGAGACTTCTTCACGTGATGCCAAAGCTTATGCCAATCGATCGTCTACGGTTCTCGAGCTTGGGCGCAGGTCCTCGTGTGCCACGATATTCCCGAGCATGCTTACTCTCACGGAATCGGCCCTGACTCACTTTCCTCCTATGGGGGTTTATGAGACGCTTTTTAAGTTCCTGGACTCCACCGGGAAGTACATGGGTTCGGAGGGCACCCATCCATGGGCACAGGGGTTTCCGCTGACCAGTCCCCTGCCGGGCGGCCCGGACATTCCAACCAGGATCGACTTCACCTACAAAGACCTCAAGTACCCGCAAGCTACTGGAGAGCCGGAGTTTCTAGCCGCGATCCGCGACTATTACAACCACTTTTACGGAGCGAATATAGGCACGGAAAACATCGCCGTCTTTGCCGGTGGAAGGCCGGGGATTTACGCCACCCTTGCATTTCTTAAGCCTGAATTTCAGGTGCTTGTGGAAGAGACCGAATACACGCCGTATTGGGACGCCCTGAAGCTTCTTGGCAGAAAGCACAAGCTAATCCCCAGCAACCCCGATAACCACTTCCGGCCAAGCATAGAAGATTATGAGAAAGCGGGGCCAGGCTTTGTACTCAAAAGCAACCCGTGCAATCCGACGGGTGTGACCTGGGAGAATGAGCAGCTTAAAGCGCTTGTCAATCTATGCACCCGGCAAGGTTGGGGAGGGCTCATCGATGAAGCCTATGAATTCTTCCATGAGCCCGAGCCGGAAAGCGCCCTTCGATACATTGAGGACATCAACCAGACTAATCTCTTCGTAGTGAGCGCGGCCACGAAGGGCCTCCAAGCGCCCGGACTTCGCGTTGGCTGGGTCATCGCGTCGAAAGCAAACATCGAGATCTTCCGAAATTTCTCCAGCATCGCCATGGGTGGCGTGGCGAGGCCCTCCCAAATCTGCACAACGGCTCTACTGCAACCAGATCGAGCGGCCCAAGCGCGAAAATCAGTCGGCGTCTACTACGGCGAACAGCGAAGGCGCTACGAAAAAGCCCTCGTCGGCTTAGGCTTTGAACTTTTCACCGGCGACGGCGGCTTCTACCATTGGGGCCGCCTGCCTCGTGGCCTGACCGCGGATCAATTCAACGAGCGACTTTTTAGGCATGAAGCAGCGATCCTTCCTGGCAAGCTGTGCGACATGAAGCGCGGCGCTGCGGATTCCTCCCTGCACAATTTCATGAGGTTCTCTTTTGGTCCTCTAAAGGCCGATTCTTTTGAGGCGGACATTGAGATTATTCGCTCCTGCGTGGTTGAGGACCAGCATGACTCCTAACGGAAATGCGTCCTGATTTCTACTCGGCGTCTCCATCGATGGCTGGATTCTAAGTCCAGGGCTCCTGCTTGCAGCCCGGCTGACTGCAAAAACCTGGGAACGATACCGATATATGGAGTGGGACTAATGAGTTTCCACAAGGAAGCTGGTCTCGATATATCGGAGTGTTGTGGAATGTTTCGCCGGCTGAGTACACCCCTAATACTAATTTTCGCTGCCTGCGCCTTCGGACAGAGGGACAATTCGCAGGACCTCAGCAACATGAGCATCGAAGATCTCATGAAGATCAAGGTCACCTCGGCTTCTAAGAAGACGCAGCCGTTGGATTCGGCACCGGTGGCGATCAGCGTTATCACTCAAGATGACATCCATCGCTCGGGCGCGCGAACCATCGTTGAAGCCCTTCGGCTCATACCAGGTGTTGAAATTGGCCGCTATACCCAGAACTACTACGCGGTAACCGCGCGCGGGTTCAACAATCCAAACTTTGATGGCTCGAACGGCAACAAATTGCTCGTGCTTATCGACGGCCGCAGCATCTACATGCCCTACACCTCGACGGTGTACTGGGAGATCGAGGATCTGCCGCTTGAGGATATCGATAGGATCGAAGTTATTCGCGGCCCTGGCGGCAGCCTTTACGGAGCCAACGCCGTGAATGGTGTCATCAACATCATCACCAAGAACGCGAAGCAGACTACCGGCGGCTTACTCGTCACTTCGGCAGGCACACTTGAGAAAGACCGGATGCTGGCCCAATATGGATGGTCGGCCGGCGATCATGCGGCCTTCCGTATTTATGGCAAGCATGGCAACGATAACAGCTCTCTGAACCTTGATGGCTCAAGCGCGGGCGACACCAAGGTATTGAATGAATCCGGATTCCGGGGCGACATCGACGTTCCCAACAAGGGCTCGTTCATGATGCAGGGGGCCTATCACACCTTTGGGATTAGGGAAGACGTTCAGGCTCCTTTGCTGACCGATCCATTCTTCCAGAATTTCTCCAACAAGGACACGATTACCACCAAGGACGCCGTTGCAAAATGGACCACTGCCGAGAAGGGCGGGGGCCAGACCAGCATCCAGGCGTACTACGACTTCCTGAACTATCCGTACACCAATGCCAGCGCAACAAGCTCAACATGGGATTTCGACGTCCAAAGACAGCTTCCGACGTTGAAGAAACAGAGCGTGATTATTGGCGCCGGTTACCGGTACATGATTAACGATTCCCAGCCGGGGATCACGCAGACTTTGGATCCTCTCACGCGTCACGACTCGATCTTCAGCCTGTTCGGCCAAGACGAAATCGCGGTCAACAACAAGGACCGCCTTACGCTTGGGATGAAGCTTGAGCACAACACATTCACCGGGTATGAGTGGCAGCCCAGCGTTCGCTATTTGCACAAGGTCGACGAGTCCCATACCGCGTGGGGATCCATCTCCCGAGCAGTCCGGACGCCCAGCCAAACTGAACTAGCGGACATGTTGGTGACAAGCGTGGGCGCCCCTGCGAACCCCGGGGACAACCCGACGGCTCATATGTCCTTTGGAAATCCGAACCTGAAATCGGAGCATTTGCTGGCTTACGAATTGGGATATCGGCTCCACACGACCGACGCGTTCTCGTTAGACCTGGCCACCTATTTCGACCAGTACTCCGACCTTATTTACAGCGTCGGTGGAACACCCTTCACCGGTCCAGAGTTCGGAACGACGGTCACCGTGGATCCCACTCTTCTTAAGAATGGAGAAACCGGCAACGTCTATGGCGGCGAGCTCGAGGCTCGCTGGAAGCTGCGGGATCGCACCATGGTCACTTCTGGGTTTAGCGCAACTCGACAGAGCCGCTTTAGCCAGGGGACGACGCTGCTGACACCAAAGTATCAAGGCTTTGTCCGAATTTCTAAGGACTTTCCATCCAATGTAAAGGCGGACGCAATGGTTTATTGGTACGATTCCATTCCGGAGATCGCGCAGAAATCGTACACGAAACTTGACTTGCACTTTTCATGGAGGCCGAAAGGTGGAAATACAGAATTCAGCCTGGGAGCCCAAGATCTGCTTTCCGCTCGCTCGGTCCAATTCTCAAGCTCTCTTGCCATCCCGAGATCGGCCTACCTTCAGCTGACCTCCCACTTCTGATCTGACACTTATGCGCCTGAAACACCGCCGTATGAGGACGTGTAACTGTTCTGGCCTCGTTGCCAGAGCGGCCGCGTTCGTGCTCCTTGCATGTGCTGCCGTAGCACAGGCGGCGGATCGCATCGATCAGGAGCACCAGGTGAAGGCCGCCTTCATCGCGAACTTTATCAAGTTCATCGACTGGCCGAGTCTTGGTGACCCTGGCTCAAAGTTTGTTGTCGGCGTCTACGGAGCCGATGCCTTTGAGCACACGATCGACGATGCGCTGGCGGGAAGGTCGGTCTCCGGCCACCCGATCGTGGTCCAGCAGCTTCATTCAGACGGTGAGATGAAGAAGTGCCGCGTCGTCGTCTCCGGCGCTTCCAGCGAGGACCGGATCGAACGGCTCTCGCGCATCTGCACCAACTCCGGCACGGTTCTCATTGGTGAGTCAGACGACTTTGTGAAGTATGGAGGCACGATCCGGTTCCTACTGGTCTACTCTCAAGTTCGGTTTGACGTCAACCTAGACGCTGCGAAGCGATCCGGGGTGACGATCAGCTCCAAGCTGCTTCAATTAGCCCATGAGGTTTACAGAGAGGGCAATCCATGAGGACGCCTTCGATCCGGCGCAACTTGATCCTGATTGCCACCGCCTCCAGCGTGGTGGCGCTCATCGTTTTTGCCCTCGCCTTTGCGTCCAGAGACCGTCAGTCCGCGCGCAACCAAGCCCTGCATACACTTTTGATTCAAGCGAATGTCGTGG
>JANYLD010000073.1 GCA_025363835.1 Armatimonadota bacterium | reverse complement strand
GGGAATTACGGCAACGCCCGTGGCGATCCAAGTCAATGGCAAACGTAAGACACAAGTTGATCTCAGAGAATTATTAGGGGTCGAACGCTAGCTATCGTGGCTGACTTCGAAGGCAAAAGGGTTGAGAAGTTCGTCCGGTCGGTCCGGTAGCCCATAGAACTCTGACTGGGCATCCTTTTCGCTCTGATTACGCCTGTCCTCATGGGTTCTAGCGCTCAGCGAAGCCGATTCGGCGTCCTGATTCCGCCTGAGTATTAAAGTCAGTATGGGGCGCCGGGTGATGAAGCAACTTGAAGAGAATTCAAAGACGAAGGCGGCTTCAGCGAGCGGTTGTCTCGAGTTCGAAGCCAAGCCAGGAAGGGCCTCGGTAAAGTCCCGTAAAGACCCGACCCTCAATTCGCCGCAGATCCGTTCCAGTTAAGCTCGGCCCATTTCTGCAAAATTGATGTCGAAATAAGAGGGTCGCATACGACTCACATTCGGATCACGACTCGGATCAAGGAGAGATTTATGAGCACGACGACAACTGAAAAGCAAGACGAAGCGATGGACATGGGGACGAAGCCGGTGAAGGAGCATGAGTGGCTTCAGAAGCTGGTTGGCAACTGGCACACCGAGGCAGAGATGGACATGGGGCCGGGCGGGACTGTTACTTCGAACGGCTCAGAGAACGTGAAGGACGTGGGCGGGCTTTGGGCGTTTGCCGAAGGGAAGGGAACAATGGTTGGCGCAGGTGAGTTCGAGTACTACTCGGCAATCGGCTACGACGTCTCGTTCAAGGAATATCGTGGCTGCAAGTTCATGCCTGGATCTTCGCATCTGTGGAATTACACCGGGACGCTGAGCGCGGATGGCAAAACCATGACCCTGGACTGCGTTGGCCCGAACATGTACAAGGACGGCCAGACGGCCAACTATCGGGACGTCATCGAGCTGATCGATGACAACCACCGGTCGCTGACCTCGTCCGGTGAAGACGAGAATGGCCAGATGCAGCAGTACATGAAGGCGCAGTACACGCGAGTCTGAGGCGAGTGCTTGCTGAGTTTCCGAGCGGGACGTCGTGAAGGCGGTCCCGCTCGTCTCTTATAATGAGAGTGTCATGAGCGCGCTACCCGCACCGACTCCAAAGAGGTTTACCAAGGAGGAGTTTTACAAGCTCGGTGAGCTTGGCTTTGCCTCTGAACGAAGCGAGCTCATTCATGGAGAAATCATCGAGATGCCGGCGATTGGGCCAGAACATGCCGACATTACAAATCTCCTCATTGCCCTTATAGCGAAACGATTGCCGGAAGGATGGTTATTGCGCTGCGACAGCCCACTTGACCTGGGTGACAGTCAGCCCCAACCGGACATTGCGCTCGTGCGAGGCACTCGTGAAATGTACCGGCACGCCCATCCTAAGACTGCAGATCTGATCATTGAAGTAGCTCAGTCATCGCGAGACTATGACCTTAAGACGAAGTCCGCGCTTTATGCTCAGGCGGGCGTTCAGGAGTACGTTGTTATAGACGTTGCTTCGCAGAAACTCTTCATCCATGGCGACCCATCTGTAGCGGGCTACAAGAAGATCGTTGAGCCTACGAGCGGCGAGTTCGTATCTCTAGCTGTTTCCAGCATCCGATGCAGCCTATCGGATTTGTTTTGAGCCTCATTCGGTTCGTGCACGAATAGATTCTGAAGCTGGCTAGGCTAGGAAACCGCGCGAGCGGCGACCGAGGACAGCTTGTAAGTCCTGTTTCTCCTCGAGGATGCCTTTCCACGGGTCACCATATTGTCTCAAGAGATCCGGCGCGGTCGAAATAGTGTAATCAAGCGGAGAAAACGATTCTAGGTCCGCCCAGGCGACCGGCCAAGCAACGCGGCCGCCAGGCACTGCGCGTGGGGAATAGACGCTTATGAGGGTTTTGCCACGAGTGTTCTGTAGGTGGTCAAAGAATACACAGCCGGTCCGCTTTGCCGCCGCCCATTCCATCGTTATCAATTTAGGATATCGCTCGAGCATTTGTCGGCCGAGCGTTTCGGCGATGGCCCGGGTGGATTCGTACGGCAGGTTGCGAACTATGGGCACGTAAACATGGAGGCCGGTCTTTCCCGAGCTTTTCACATAAGATTTCATCCCAATCGTGTCGAGGATTTGTTTCAGTTTGAAGGCGACGTCTTTCGTCGCGTCTAGGGCGCTGAGGTTTAGCTCAGGCTCGGATCCCAATTTTTCCTTACCGGAATAGATGTACGGATCGAGATCGAAAACGAGGAAATCGGGATAGTTCAATACCGACTGCACCAGCGAGGCCTCGGACGTTGCAAAGTCCACGCCCGACTCCCGAGCGCCCGACTCTGGAACGACCCTTGAATACCAGGGGTGGAATTCAACGGTCTCAATTTGGGCAAGCCACAACAACGTGGCCAGGTTGTTGACGAGAATGTATTCCGTCGCCTTCTTGCTGGCGGTCGACCAGATGAAAGTGCGCGGAACGTAATCGGGAATCCGATATTTCCAATGCTTATGAATCTCTCTCGGCCCCTCGATACCCTTTGAGTACCGAGCCCAAGTAAGCGGCCGGTCTTTCAGGTGGGGCAGAAGCCATTCACTGGCACTCACCAAGTAGAGGACCAAATCTCTTTTTGTAATCGCATCTGAAGTTGCGGTGGCCGGCCACAAAACGGAATTGAGCTCGTTGAATTTGATTTCGTGGCCATCGATTCTTATGACCGCGTTATCTCCCTGATTCTTGAGCATTTGCGCTAGGGAACCGATTTGCCCACCCGTTATTGTTTGGGTCTCGCTGGCGGAAGTTGGAGCAGTGGAATCTGCTGCCATCCCAGCCGCGCGAACAGAATTGGCAGGCCGACCTTCTTTGGCTTTCGGATCGATGGCAGTCAAGTCCGGACGAAGGCGTTGGAAGCGAGGCAATCGAATCCGTCCAGCCTTAGTCCAAGCAGTGAAGCTGACCTCTGCCCAATAGATGGGCTTTACCCAGTGGTGCGGGCCGTCGGCCGTAATTTTTCCGATGAAGGGGTTTTCTCTAGACTCAACGGGCTTGAGCATCACCATGATTTCGTCCAGCAGCTTGCCGGTGAAGCCACCGCCGGATGTCCCCGCATAACGAAGCTTGCCATCTTCCCATTTGCCCAACAACAGCGCGCCAAATGTGGAAGCACGCGCCCCTGCGCCACCTGTATAGCCGCCAATCACGAACTCCTCTGTGTGCAGGGCTTTGATCTTTAGCCAATCCCCGGTTCTCATTCCAGACTGGTACACGCTGTCCAAGCGCTTTGCCATGATCCCTTCCAACCCCAACTTGAGGGCTTGTTCAAAGAGGAGGCTGCCGTCATTGGCAAAGGTGTCGATGAGCTTAACGGGGCCGGTGAAGACCTTCAGTTTTTCGAGAGAAGAACGCCTTTCTCGCAGGCTTTTGTTGCGAAGATCCTTTCCGTCAAGATACAGGATGTCGAAGACGAAGAAATCCACCGGATTAACCTGATCGGCGTGGGCGACGAGTCTTGCGTCGTTGATTCCGTAGCGCTCGAGCATCCGGTCAAACGATGGATGGCCCAGGTTGTCGTACGCGATGACCTCGCCGTCGAGAACCGTGTCCTTGAGGCCGGTGCTCGCCAAGGTATTTGCAACGAGAGGGAAGCGAGCACTGATATCGATGTTGTTCCGAGAAAAAAGGCGCGCGGTCCCTTTGTCGATTTGAGCAATCACTCGAATGCCGTCGAGCTTCGGTTCAAAGGTCCATTTCGGATCGGAAAAAGCGTCTTTGCGCTCCCTCGCAAGCATCGGCGCCGGCAGCTTCATTAGGATCGCTGACTGTCTTACTTCTGCCGCAGTTCGATTACCCGCTTGTGCAACGCCGGTAAGCTCTTCCACGCACCTTGAAGCCAGAAACTCATTACGCGAAGTCCGGAGATGTTTACATTGCTTATCAGATCAACGGGGCGGGCCCATTTGATATGGTTTTGGCTCCCGGAACGGTCTCGCACTTAGACTTGGATTGGGAGCGGCCCGCGACGGTCGAGTTCCTTAATAAGTTGGGGTCGATTTGCCGGTTGATTCGGTTTGACAAGAGGGGCACGGGGCTTTCGGACCGGCCGACTCAGATGGCGACTCTCGAGCAGAGGGCGGACGACATTCGCGCCGTTATGGACGCCGTGGGGTTGCAGAAGGCGGTCATTTTTGGGGTCTCGGAAGGTGCGTCGATGGGTTGCATGTTTGCAGCCACGCATCCAGAGCGAACCCAGGCGCTCATCACTTGGGGAGCGATGGCGAAGTGGGTCAGGACCGAAGACCATCCGTGGGGGATGGACAGAGAAGAGACCGATCGCATGATTCAAGACGTGCGCGACAACTGGCCGTCCGAATGGTATATCCGAGGACCAGGTGCGGGCGTCGGTCCCAATGTGCCTCAGGAGATGATCGATAGGATGAAGTCGCATATGCGGGCGGCGGCCAATCCCTCTGCCGCGGCGGCTTATGAGGAGATGAATGCGATTATCGATACGAGACCCATCTTAGGCTCGATAAAAGTGCCCGCGATGGTGCTGAATCGGACGGGTGATCCACTGGCGTCCATCGAAGGGGTGCGAGACATGGCAAAGCGGATTCCGGGAGCGATCTTCAAAGAATATCCGGGCAACACGCACGCAATCATGATTAAAGCCGGCTCGCCCGGCGCGCCGTCTGAGCCTCCCGAGACTTGGGACATGGACAAGGTCATCGGCGACATCCAGGAGTTCGTCACCGGCGTGCGCCCCGCGCCATTTGTGGACGATCGCGTCCTCGCGACCGTGCTTTTCGTCGACATCGCCAACTCCACCCAGATGCTCAGCCAATTGGGCGACAAGGCTTGGAAGGACAAGCTGGACGCCTATTACCGCCTGGTCCGGAGTGAACTCGAGAGATACCGCGGCAAGGAGACCAACACAGCCGGCGACGGAATCATGGCCAGCTTTGACGGCCCGGCGCGGGGAATTCGCTCCGCTCTGGCCATTGCTTCTGGCGTGAAGTCGCTGGGCTTGGAAGTGAGGGTTGGATTGCATACGGGCGAGGTGGAACTGATGGGTGACAACATTGGCGGCCTCGCGGTCCATATCGCGTCGCGAGTTCAAGGGGAAGGGAAGCCGGGTGAAGTCTTG